>CANRDV010000062.1 GCA_947629475.1 uncultured Bacilli bacterium | reverse complement strand
TGATTCTTTGAAATCAGAATGTAGATACAATGTACTTTGGTATACGTACCAATTGTTACAATAGTTGTATAGGTTTTTTAGTTGTTATTTTTACTACTTTAAAATAATTTATCTTTCTACTTTTTATTTAATAGTATAAATGTTAATATAGAAACTGATAAAAAGTCTCAGGTTTTAACTTTAACATTTTTATCAATTTCTATAGGGGGTGGCGACAAAACCCCTTTTTTCTATAATTATATAAAAAAATAAGTTTACATAATTTGTGATTTAATTTTACACTTTACAAGAATAAAAACTCCTAGTAAAATTAATGTGTCAAACATTTAATTGAAAGGAGTTTTTATATGACTAAGCCACAACATAATTGTACATTTTAGTATTGACATTTACAAACGTCAGACGTCATAAAGTATGAACGTAACAAGAATCCTAATATAGACTAGGGAGTCAAAAGCAAGTTTAAAAAGAGTTAAACCAACATTAAATAAAGACATATGTAAAAAATGGACAATTTAGGTTGTCTTTTTACTTTTAATTTGATAAAATATAATTGCCAAGGTAAAATAAAAAGGCAAGATGTAAAAAAATAAGGAAGGAGGAACTTAAATGGCTGTAGTAGATATAAGAGATGAAAATTTATCAAGAGAAAGAGAAGAATTAGATACTTTAAGAAGAACACTTGAACAAAGAATAAATTCTATTGATAATCAATTATCTACATTGAAAGAATGTTGGCAAGATGAAAATAGTACAAAATGGTTAGCAGACCAAAATAATTTAATGACTGAATTAAAATCACAAAATCAAAAAGCAACAGCAGCAACTGATGAATATTTTAATGAAGTAATTGAAACTCTAAGAGTTTATGCAAAATAATAAGAAGAAAGGAGATTTAATATGGCAAAATTTGTTGATACTGCCCGTATGGCTGCAGTTTTAAATATTATGGAAAGCAATGTTAAAGAAATTAAGAGTGCAATCGATAATTATTCTGCAAAATCACCATCTTTAGGGGAGTCATCATTTTTAGGTACAGTTGAAGGTAATTTAAATAAAATTAAAAATACTTATGCAGAATCTTTTAATCCATCATTAGATGCAATACTTGAAAATATTAATAAAGTAAAAGAGGAATACGATTTACGTTCTACGAATGTTGAAAATGCTTCAATGTAAATATCAATTTTACGAAGACCGAGTAATAACTTGGTTTTCTTAAAGTTAATATTTTAAAATATGATTTGATAGTAGGTGAGTTATGAGTAATATTGATTATATTGGAAATGCTGATAAACAATTAAAAAAATATGATTCGGCTATAAAAAATATTAATTCAGCAATCGAAGTAATAGAACAAGGTATAGGAGAATTAAATGCAATAGTTGGGTTTAATAGAGCTGATGAATTAAAGATAAGTTTAAGGAATAAAATTAGTTATTTAAGTGATATAATAAAAAAAATAAAAAATGAAAAATCTCATATATATAATCGTAGTAGAGATTTACAAAGAATGCAAAGCATACAAAATGAATTAAATGAAAAAAAATAATAAATAGAAGGTAGGTGAAACTAATGGCAAAAATTTATGATGATGATGTATTATTTCGAGTAATAGATTCATTAGTTTCAGCAAATACACTTTTGAATAATGCTAATCAAGCTTTAGAATCAGGATATAGAAATTTAAATGGAGAGATTAAAAGTGCAACTAATCAAGTTACCATAAAAGATATACAAGGTGAAATAGATGATGGTAAAACATTTATGGAAGATATGCAAGAATTAGTTAGTGATGTTGAGAATAATGATATTGAAGGAGTTGAACCATTTAGTATAGATGCTACTTTAAGTTTAGCAAGTTTGTTGGGAATGGATACTGGAGAACAAAATTATGATGATATAATAGCTGGACTAAAGAAAATGAGTATAGAACAAATTTTAACACTTTTTGAACAATTCAATTTGAGTAATGAAGAAGAAATAAAACTTAAAAAATGGATAAATGAAGAAAATGCTGATGCAGTATTCTTTCTAATTTTAAAGTGTCAAAAAGATTCGGAAATAAAACAAAAAACTACTAAACAAAAGGAAATAGATAATCAAATATCTACACTTGAGGGATATTTTTCTACTATTGGAAAAGGAGAAAGTTCAATAGATATTGGACTTGAATATATTAAAAAATTTTTAAACGATAACAAAGATAATCAAAGTGCTATAATTGGAAAAACTTTTACAATTGCTGGTGAAATTATAAGTTTTGGAAGTTATGAAGAAGGAGTAGAATTTGTTAATAATTTTAAAGAAGAAAAAAGAAAAGAATTAAATGATTTAAAAGAACAATCAGCAAATTTAAAACAAGAAATAAAAATATTAAATAAAACTATTGGACAAATAGATGCTAATTTAGTTTTTTATGATAATTTTACTTATGCTTATAAAGAAGTAGGTGTTAAAGATTCAAGTTTTGATGAATTTTTAGGATATTCAAAAGAAAATGGATATGATTTAAAAAATTGTTCTATTAATGATGCTTTAATGGTTTTAAATTTATTTTATTCAGAAAATGATAATGAAGATAAAGATTTAAATTTATTTTCTTTTCTAGATTATATAAGAGAAAATAATGAAGATTATAAAGATATGTCTGATGAAAAATTTGCTCAAGAAGTAAACATTGCTAGAAGTGATTTTGCAACATGGATAGGTTCAAATAACAAATTAAAGGATATCAATAATAATTTATATAAGATGATGGATATTGATTATTTTTATATGAATGAAGAAGAGAAAAAAGCTTATGAAGTAATTTTTGCAAAAGAAGGAAAAGAAAGAGCCGATTATTATTTAGAAGTAATAGAAGAGAGAAGTTTAAATGCTCGTAAAGGAATGGAAGAAGGTTATAAAAGTTTTAAAGATATAGTTTCAAGTCCAGGTAAGTTAATGGAACTTGGACAAGCCTTTCTGGAAGGTGGTTGGAGTGGACTTGCAAGTTATTGTGACCATATTTATTCTGTTGCAACAGGTGATTATAAAATGACTGTAAATGATTATGCTAGTCAAATGGTTCAACAATTATTTCAAACGATGATTTTATCTTATAAAGCTGTTGACCATTCAACAATAGATGAGTTTGAAAGGGAATATGGACTAGATGCTGTAACTGCTAATAACTTAAAGAAAATAATTACAGAAAGAGCCTATAAAGGTGAAGAAGGATTAAGATATTATGAATTATTAGGTTATATAAGTCCAGATAAAGGTGGGTTAACTTCTGATGAAGTAAAAGAATATGAAGAAATGTTCAACTCAATAGATGGAGGAGAATTTTATACAAAGTATGTTTTAAAAAGTGCTTATAGTGCAGGTGTTTCAACAGGAAATATGCTTCCTTCAATTGCCATTGGAATGATACCAACTATAGGACCTTATTTGGCTAAACTTTCTTTTTGGACATCAGCTGCAGGTGGTACTTATAGAGAACAAAGAAGAAATGGTGCCCTTTGGACAGAAGCAATGCTTGCTGGAGCAATTGATGGAGCCTTAGAAGTTGGAACTGAGTACTTTGTCGGAGGTATTCCCTTTTTATCTAAAAATGACGTTGGAATTGGTCGTTTCCTAGAAATGCCATTTGCTCAAAAAGTATTATTTATGGGTAAAGAAATATTAGGTGAGGAAAGTGAAGAAATAATTCAATTATTTGGAGGAAATTATTTATTAAGTAAAGTTTCTGGTGATACTTATAAATTAAGTGATAAATTTGACCAATTACCAGAAACTATTATATCAACATTTATGTCAACATTAGCCCTTAATAGTTTAACATATGGTACTCAAACTGCATTTCTCTATGGAGATGCTATGATAAATCTAACCCCAAATGATTGGGCAAATTTATATAATGAAGGATTTAATGCTCTTAATTTTAAAAAGTTACTTGATAATAAAGTTAGTCTAAATTTAAATAACCAAGAAAATATAGAAGTTTTAGATTTAGAAACTACATCTAATTCAAATGAAAATAATGTAGTATCACTTGAAGGAGATAAAATTACAACTAATATTACATCAGATGACGATATGTATGAAGCATTAGGAAAGTATTTAAATATTGGAGATACAGAAAATTATACTTTAACTGATAGTGATAAAGCAATTATTAGTAAACATAGTGAAAGTGAAATAATAGATGGTATATGTGATTATCTTAATAAAGTATGTACTGATTCTAAAACAACAATAGAGTATATAACTAAATTATCTAAGTTACAATTTCCTAATGATAGTATAAAAAATAGTTTATTTTCTAAAATACAAAAACAAGTTCCTATATCAAACTCAGCTAAATATGAATTTACAGATATTGATAGTATAAATAAAACACTTGAAAATTCATCAACTAATATTGACAATGAAGTAATAAATAAAATTATAGTTAATAGTATAAATGATTATATTGAAAAAAATAATTTATCTAATGAAGATTGTTACTATTTTATGTTAAATTTATCTGGATTAGATTTTTTAAATAGTCATAGTAAAACAGAATTAATAACTAATATAATTAATAAAAATAAACAAGTTCGTCAAGGAATTATATTAAATGCTAAAAACGAAATAGATTATATGCTTGATAGTTTATTTAATATCAAAGATGATAATGTTTCAAAAGCAATATTAGATGATATACTTAGTGATAATTTTGAAGACTCTGGAGTATCTTTAAACCCAAATTGGGATAACTTTATTACTCTTATAGAACCATATGTTAAAAAGAAATTACAAGATTTAGTAAAAAATAAAGACCCAATTTTATTCGGAAAAATTGATGATGAATTTCATTCTGTAATGAATGAAACATTTGCAACAGTTGAAGATACAACAATTGGAGAGGGTTTATATTTTCTTGATTTAGTATATCAAAATTGGGATGAGCAAAGTTCAGTTTCTCCTAAATTAGAAAATTTATGGTCTATGATTTCTCAAGTTTATGTAGATTCATTATGTGAAGCTATTAATCCTAATACTAATGAAAGATATGAAACAGTTAAATTTGTTTGTCCAGATAACTTAGATATATCTTCATGTTTTGGAAATATTTTTCAAGTTACAGAGTTACCAGCAATATTAAAAAATGGTACAATAAAAAATATCGAAGTTAATATGGTTGATTCTGGTACTATGAAAACTAATAAATCTTTTGTAGTAAATATAGAACCATTAATAGAAAAATATCAAAATGCTAATTCAAGTAATAATTCACATTTTAATAAGATAATATTTAACGATTTTTTAAATTTAGTAAAAGATGAATATACTACTAAATATGGTAATATATGATAAGAGGTGATTAGATGAATTATAATGAATTATTGAAAGAATTAAATGCTAAAAGAAGAGATTTACAATTTTCCCCTAAAGTTTTAGATTCTTTAAGTGATAACGAAAGAAAAATTATTGAAAATGAATTAATAATACTTATTAAAAGAGGTGTTAGAACAAGTTATAAATATATTCCTTATATAAAGAGTTTAGATATTAAAAAAGAATTATCTTCTATAGAAAATTTACCTTTTGAAGATAAACTAGATATATATAGATATTTCTATGTTAAAACTAAAGATAAAATTTATTTAGATAATATTATTCTTTCTGCTTTAACTAATAATGAAACTTTTTGTTTATTACTTGAAATGTTAGATACTAATAAAGAGTTATTAGATATAGTATTAAGTGTTATAAAATATACTAATAATTATGAATATCAAGAAATGTTTAATAATATAATATCTGATAAATTTAAAAATATAGATATTTTAAAAAAATATAATGAATTAAATCCAAATGATTTTATTCCTGGTAGTATGAATATTTCTAAGTTAGATAAGGAAGAGCTATTGGAAAATGTTATAAGTGGAATAATTGGCTTTTCCATAGGAGATGCTTTGGGAGTTCCTGTTGAATTTACTAATAGGGAAGTAAGAAGTAGAAATCCTATAAAGGATATGATAGGATATGGTACTTATAATGTACCAGAAGGAACTTGGAGTGATGATACATCTATGACTATTGCAACTATAGATTCAATTATTAAAAATAATGAAATTAATTATGATGATATTATGAATAATTTTCTTTTATGGAAATCATGTGCAAAATATACTGCAACTAATAAAGTTTTTGATATAGGAATAACAACTAATAATGCTTTAAATAATTATAGATATAGAAGGTTTAGGGCAATTGAATGTGGAAGTTTGGATTTTAATCAAAATGGAAATGGTTCTTTGATGCGAATGTTACCAATTGTTTTTTATCTTTTTGTTAGTAATTTAAATGAAGATGAAAAAACAAAGATAATTAATGAAGTATCTTCTTTAACTCATGCTCATGAAATAAGTCGTTTAGGTTCTAAAATATATTCTGATTATATTTTAAGATTATTAGTTAATAATTATAATAAAATAGATGCTTATAATTATATAAGAAATATTGATTATACTAAAACATATTCTAAAGAAAGTGTAGAAGTTTATAAAAGAATACTTCAAAATGATATTTCAAAGTTATCTCTTCAAGAAATTAAGTCAGATGGATATGTTGTTAATACATTAGAAGCCTGTTTATATGTAATTCTTACAACTAATTCATATGAAGAAGCTATGATTAAAGCCATAAATTTAGGTAATGATACAGATACAATCGGAGCTATTTCAGGTAGTATAGCTGGAATAATTTATAAGTATAAAAATATTCCAGAAAGATGGCTTACTAAACTTAAACGTAAAGATTATTTAATTGACCTTGCTATGAAATATACTATTGTTTTAAATAATATTAAAAAACAACTAAACATAAGTAAAAGTAATCATTTAAACTGATTGCTTTTTTTATATATAAGGAAAGTGCGTTTGACAAAAATAACAGAAAAATGCGTATAAAGGGGCATAAAAAAACGAAAAGGGAATTAAAGGTATTTAGAGGATATCAATAGGATACATAGTAGCATCACAAAAAGGGCAAACAAATTTAGGAGTATGTTTCTTTTTGACAAATTTCAAAAAGAAAATTTGTTCACCGACTAAAAATCTAGAAACAGGATTCATCTTATGACATTTGTTACATTTGAAAATGTAAATTTTTTTTCATCTTTCCTAAGTAAAACTACTATAATAGTATAACATAGGAATGTTACAAAGAGAGCAAACAATTGGATCGATAGAAAAGGAAAGTAAGGAAAGAGAACGCCAATTATTAGTTAAAGATTTAAAAAAATTAGATTTTTCTTTAGAAAGAAATTTAACAATATCAATTAAAATAATAGTGGAATTATGATAAGCACCATAATATCTAATCTGTTTGAAATTAGGTTCTGGAATATGAATAATAATACGAGAGATAAATTCAAAGGCATGAAGTTTTTCAATAATGATTAAATCATCTTCATGTCTTTGATACCAAAAGGTAACAAAAGTTCCATCATAATCAATAATTCGAGATTCAGCCATAACAGGGCGAGCAACATATCTACAAACATATTTAATTAAGTCAATGTAAGATTTGAATTTAGAAGGAGGAGCATAAACGTAAAACCCATCAGGATATTTAAAGTACAAATTGTTTTTAATTTTTCTAAATTCATTTTTGCCAATATCTTGTTCAAGTAAATCTAAAAGAACTTTCATAAACCTTTTACGAAAAGAAGGATATGAGAAAAAATTAATTTTAACAAATTCTTTACATTTGTTAGAAATGCCGCCATCCATTAAAATAATGTGAATATGAGGATTAAAAACAAGACTTCTACCGAAAGTGTGAAGAATAGAGATGAAAGCAGGAATAAGATCTTTTTTCTTATACTTATCTTTAAACCAAGAATTGATGGTAATAGAAGAAGCTTGAAAAAGATAATCAAGACGTTTTCTATTTTGACGGAAGTAAACTCTTAAATCTTCTGGTATAGTGAAAACAACATGTCTGTGTTTACATTTGAAAAGTTTAGAAAAGATAGAATCAGAACGTTGTTTGTTGTATTTGTTACCACAAGATGGACACATTCTAGATTTACAAGTATGTGGAACAACTTTTTCATCACCACATTCAGGGCATTTAAAAACAGTATAACCTAAATCCCAAGTTTTACATTTTAACATTCGAGTAACATTAGAAAAAACAACATCACGAATATTAAGATTAGGAAAAGATTCTAAAAATTTATTCCACCAATCTTCAAAGATTTCTTTAATATTAAAAATAACTTTTCTATTTTTAACTTTATCCTTATATTTTTCAAATTCTTTATCTTTTTCCGTACATACTATCATTTTACATCACATTATAATTATACATAAAAAAAGCAAATACAATAGTGGTTGGTTCCACATAATTGTATAATAGGAAAGTTCATATAAAATGTCAAAAAGTGCAAAAAAGTCTTGTCAAATGAAAAAATAAGATGTATAATAATGAGCTAAGAAAGTTAGGTGATGATAAATGGAAATTTATAATGTTTATACTTTTAGATTATACCCAACTAATGAACAAAAAGCTAAATTAAATTCATTTCTTGGTACAACTAGGTTTATTTATAATTACTATTTAGAATTAAAAGAAAAAGATAATAGTTTAACTTTTAAAGAAATGAAGAAAGATATTCCAGTTTTAGTAGCCAATAATCCTTGGCTTAAGGAAGTAGATTCAATGATACCAAGATGTGCAATTGATAATTTAGAAAATGCTCATATTAGATTTTTTACTAAATTAGGTGGTAAACCTAGATTTAAAAAGTATTCATCTATAGAAAGTTATAGAACTTCTTGTATAAGAGGAACCTATAAAGATAAAGAATATCAAAATATAAAAGTAGATTTAGTTAATAAAACAATAAAACTACCTAAATTATCAGAAATAAAAATAAGAGGATGTCGTAATCTAGAAAGTTTTAATAAAAGAATAATAAATGTAACAGTAGAAAGAGAAGCCGGAAAATATTATGCTAAAGTTTTAGTTTCTGAATTTATCGAAATACCTCATTTTATACCATCAGTAAACATGGTAGGAATAGACTTAGGAGTAAAGACATTAATGACAACAAGTAATGGAGAAAAAATAGATAATATCCAAAAACAACTAGCAAAATATGAACATAAATTAAAAGGATTAAACAGATGGCTTGCAAGAAGTGAAAAAGGAAGTAAAAATAGGCAAAAAATAATAACTAAAATCCAAAGACTATATGAAAAAATCAGAAATGCAAAGAAATTCTATAATCATTTAATGATAAATAAAATATTAAAAGAAAATGATGTTGTTTTCCTAGAAGATTTAAAGACAAAAGAAATGATAGAAAATGGAGCGTCTAGTCTTGCAAGAAAAATATCTAATTCAAACTTTAGTGACATAATTAATAAATTTAAATATAAAGCCGCAAGACTAGGAAAGAAAGTATACCAAGTAGATACTTACTATGCAAGTAGTCAGATATGTTCTAGTTGCGGAAAAAAGAATGAAAAGGTAAAAGACTTAAGTGTGAGAAAGTGGGAATGTCCTAAATGTCATAGTTTGAATGATAGAGATATAAATGCAAGTATTAATATATTAGATAAAGGAATGGAATTGTATTTTAAAGATTTTGATAAAGAAATGAAATTATATTTAGAAAGATTGAATAAAGAATTAAATTTAATTTAGAATAAATTACAAATTACTAAAAAAATAAAACGGTGGCGACCATCGGATTCTGGTCTATGGAGGATACAAAGTATCCTATGAAGTAGAAAAAGAAAGCCGCGAGGCTTTCGAGTAATTTTTGAATTTATTCAAAAATTACCTTTGTTCTATATTTATTATTTGATATTGACTTTTGATATCACTTCGTGATATCATTTCATTGTAAACAATAGATAATAGCATATTAATAACTAATATGTTTAAACTAATTGTAGAAAGGAAGTAGTATATGGGTGCGACGGTTCGGTCGTGATTATATAGTTGGAGACAAGCCAACCTAACAAACTTGGTCAAGAGTTAGTACT
>CANRDV010000061.1 GCA_947629475.1 uncultured Bacilli bacterium | reverse complement strand
CCTAAGATTGGGAGTACTAATTTCTTTCGTCGAAAGAAATTAGTTTACCAATATTTTATCTTCCCATCTTATCCCCGTATCAAGTTAGCCGGTCCCTCTCGGACTTCGCCCTCGTGGGGACTCAGGATACTAGTGTGTATGGTGTCAAACTTGTTCCATCTCCATCTTCAATTATTGCGGTAGATTTGAGATAAAGGGCTGCGCGGACGCCGCGACTATAGTCGGCAGGGCTGTCGTAAACGTTCCCATCCGAAAACCAAATAGCGACACAGCTAGAGTTACTAGCGGAAGGCGACAAGAACCATTCATTAGCCGAATGGTTGGCATTTTTATAAAGCCAACTTGTTCCTGCTACTTCACTTGTAAATCCTGAACTTCCTGTTGTCCAATAACTACTATCTACACTATATCCATAATCGCTTGGATACATTAATCCTATTTTTCCTGACCATGGACTATAATCTGACGTACTTCTTTCTTGCGTATATAAATTTACTATTGTATCATCATATTTTACTTTTCCTAAATACCATTTTGCTTCTTCATATATCATATTTTTCGCTTTACTTGTTAACGATGTTAAATAACTTCCATTTAAATATGTTCTTACTGCTGCAGTTGATGATGTCCAACTTGGATTACAATTATTATAAGTGCTACTTGTACATGAACTGCTACTATCCCATTGCATTGTAGTTGATGTACTATTTCTTACTATTTTCATATGTTCTTCTCCTGTATCGTCTTTGAAGATTCCTATTATTCTCCAGGTTTCACAATTACTTGAATTTTGAGCACTTGTACTATCACTACAATTGAAATACACATAATTATTTACTTCTGCTCCTGAATATCGATATTCTCTTATTGTAGACTTATCAGCACTTTTATCAGTAATTGATTCACAGCTTTCTTCACTACATGCTGCTGGTATTCCCACTAATCCTCCTTCTCCTAATTTCTCTTTTAATACTTCTGTTGCTACTCCTGTTGTTGGGGTTTCTGGTTCTTCTTCTAATGTCTTTTCTTCAAAGTCTCCATTGACTGATACTTTAACTGATGCAAATGCATCTGTATTCCATGTATCCATATCCATATCTGATGATGATGCATCATCTCCTGAACCTAAATGCATTTCATTTGATACCCACATATAGAGTTTATATGTAATAGTTATTTCATCTGTTTGATTTGCTGCTATTTTATTTACCCAGATTTTTTTACCATCTTCAAAGTTTTCATACTTTCCTGCAGCAATTACTTCTTGTTCTTTACCATCTGGTAATTGTTCAGTTAATCTAAACCTTATGAACTCATCTGGTATTCTTGTATTTCTTCCTTCTGGTTTTTCTCCCCATTTAATTACTATTTCATACCAGATTGGTTTTGTATATGTATTCTTTCCTTCGATGGTAAACTCAAATACTTGACTTGGGTCATATGTATTTGTTGGCATTGCATTTGTTATCTTTATTGAAGAACTTCCTTCTTTATACTTCATATAAATATCTCCTGTTACTAGTTGTTGATTTTCTCCAACCTTAAAATAATTCCATAACGCATAGGTACCTGTTATGGTTAGAGTTAATACTAATAGGAATGCTCCTAAGATAACCCATTTTCTCTTTTTTAAATATTTGTTAGCCATATTATCATCCTCCTTACTTATTATATGGTCTCACTATTCTAATAATATTATAAGATAAATTAACGGACTTTTCAAGCCCTTTTGGAAAATAATTAAAAGACATAGAAAAGCGTAGTATTAATATACTACTTCTCTATGTCTAAATTTGTCGATTAATAAAATTTTGATTTGTATTAAATTAGATAATCCCCCCCCATAGTTAACACATTGTATACATATTTTGATGATACATTTAATATTTTTATACTATTTGTTACCATATGGGTACCTCCTTTATCTTATATGAATATCTTATCACATTTAGATAAATAGTCAAGTATTTTTTTTAAATTATTTTTAAATCTGATATAGTTTTAACTTTATCTTTATATTCTTTATTATAAGTAACTAATTCAGTTATAAACTCCATAAATAAATCTAGATTATATATATTAAGTTCTAAAATTAAATCTTTATATTCTTGATATAACTTCCTTAACTTATTACTTTTAAACTCTGATTGTTCTAAATTAATAGTTTTAAATAAACTTTTAAGAATATTATAATTTAAACTATTTAAATTATAAGTTAAAGCATTTTTTAATTTATACCATTCACTTGTATCTATTATATTAAATTCATTATTTGAATTATCATATAAGATATTAACTCCGACTAAATCAGCCATATAAATATTCGGAAATTTTTCTATTTCAAGTCTTATTTTATTATAAGCCTTAATTAAATCATCTATTAATAAACTATTATCTAATCCTAAATAAATATCTTTTCCTTTTAAATAATTCATGGTATAACCTTTAATTAAATTAGTATCTTCTAAATAATAAATATCTTTAGGAAAAGCAATATATGGTGAAGTATGATTTTTAATATAAATATTTCTATATTTACTAACTTTTTTAAATAATTTAAGAACAGTATTATTATTTAAAAAGTAACAAGACCCTTCTTTACCAAATCCAAGAAGAGTATTATTACTTTCTATTTCTAAAATATCTATAACACCAACCGAAACCCTATTCATAACTAAGCCTTCTTAATTTGACTTAATTCACATTCAATAGTTGTTTCTTGTCCGAATAAGTCAACATTAGCATTAACAATCTTATTTTCTTCATCAATAGACTCAATTTTACCAAACATACCTGAAAATGGTCCATCAACAATCTTAATAGAATCTCCAATCTTAAGGTCATTCTTAATATCAATTCGATTCATACCCATACTATTTAAGATATTATCAACTTCATAAGGTTGAAGTGGGGTAGGTTTAGCTCCTTTACCACTTGAACCAATAAATCCAGTTACACCTGGAGTGTTACGAACAATAAACCAAGCCTCATCACTCATTATCATTTCAACTAAGATATAACCTGGAAATAACTTTTTAACTTTTTCTTTTTGAACTCCATTTTTATCTTCAACCATTACTTTTTCTTCTGGTACAATAACTCTAAAGATATAATCTTTCATATCCATAGAATTAGCACGCATTTCTAACTTCTCTTTAACTTTATTTTCATGTCCTGAATAGGTATTAACAACATACCATTGTTTCTCATCCATCTTTAACCCTCCTTATCCTTATACTAAACTCTTAACAAATGCCATTATTAACTCTATAACATAGAAATAAATAGCAAAGAATATTACAAAGAATATTGTTGCAACACTATACTTAACCATATCTTTACGATTAGGAAAGTGTACTTTACTCATTTCTTTCTTAATACTCTTAAATAACCCTTCTTTTTTCTCTTTCTTTTTAGTCTCTTTAACTTCTTTCTTTGCTACTTTTTTAGTAGTCTTTTTAGTCTCTTTAGTTTCTTTTTTACTCATACATAATCTCCTTTTTTAAGTAAACTAAAAAACACTTTTTCGTGTTCATGTATATAAAATACCATATATTTTAAAAAAAATCAAGTATTTTTTGCAATTTATTTATTAAAAATATTACAAAAGTTTACATTAAAATAATCAACTTTTATTGACTTTAATAATTTTTTTTTATATGATAATTATAAGGAGGATATAATGGCAAATGTAACTATAAATAATGTAGATAGTTTAAATAATGATGTTTTAGAATTAAAGAATAAAGTTAATAATTCTTTAAAAAGTAATATTGATAGTATTAATTCTACTTTAAATTCTATTGGTAATTATAGTAATAATGGTTTTAGTGTAAATATTGGTGATATTGCAAAATCATTAAAAAGTAATTTTGATAATGGTTTAACTAATATAACTAATGCTACTGAAAATATATTTAATTATGCATCTTTCATTAATGAATTTAATGTTAATGATTATGATAGTTCTTCTAAAGCTATTGATTTAACTGATAAATATAATAATAGTTATTTAAAGGTTGTAAATAATACTGATGAATCTAAAGATAAAGTTTCTGATACTGATACAAATAACATAGATACTTCAAGTGATAATTCTGAAAATTCTAATTCTAATCCAACAACAAGTACAAATAATTCAGAAAGTTCTAACAATAATTCTAGTAATAGTTCTAATAATAGTTCTAATAATAGTTCTAGCAATAATTCTAAGAATAATTCTAATAATAGTTCTAGTAATAATTCAAAGAACAATAATAATAACAATTCTAGTAATAATAACCAATCTAATTCTGAAACAACTACCGGACCTACAATTCCATCTTCTGTTATTTTAATGGAAGATACTGAATATAGTAATAACTTTGATAATAATGTTTTAAGTATTATTAATAATGTTACTTTTGATAATGAAGGATTTGCTAAGTTTGAAAATAGATATGTTGTTCAAATGAATCAAGGATTTGGTAAAGTAGGAGACTATATTGATATTATGCAAAATGATGGAACTACTTTAAATTGTATAATTGGATTAACCGAAGAAAGTACTACTAATAATGCAATTAATTTCTTTGTTAACCAAAATACATTTACTAAGAGTGTAGAAGAATTACATCCAACTTGGTTAAAAAATATAGTTTCAATAAATAATAAAGGAAATTATTTTAATAATGTCAAGTAAGTGTAATTTATTTAAATATTAATTGATAATTTTGCAATTAAATGATAAAATGAAAATAGGAGGGATATATATGTCAAATGTTGTAAAATATAATACTGAGGAAATGCGTGAATGGGCTAATAGTGTTTTAAAAAGTAATGATAGTTACTATGATAACGTTACTAGTTTATTTACAGAAGTAGAAAATTTTATTGGAACTGGTTTTACTGGTGATTTAGCTGATGATTTCTTAGCATCTTTTCAAGATAAAAAGAAATACTTTATTGAAAATAAAGATGTTATTGAAGAATGTGGACAATTAATTTCTAAACGTGCTGATAAAATTGATTCTGATGAACAAGAATTGATGAATAAAGTTAAAAACGAAAATTATTTTAATTAAAAGGAGGATATTATGGGAAAATTAACAATTGAACCAAATGAAGCATTAAATAAAGCAAATATTATTAGAAAGAATGCTAATAGAGTTAATGAGATTTTAAATGGAATTGCAACACAAATGAAAAGAATTGATGATGAAGGAGAAGGTATTTATCATGGTACTAGTAAAGCTCATGAATTAAGAAATCAATTAGAAATAATTAAAACAAATTTTGACCCTATTTATAATCAAATGCTAGCATTTGCAAGTCAAATTGAAACTGAAGCTAATGCAGCTTTAAATCAATAGGTTTTCTATGAGTGCATATTATTATAATTCAGTAGGACTTTCAGGTACTATTGCTTCTTTAAAAGGAAAATTAGATGAATATAATAGTATAATTGAAAAGTTATCTACTTTAAAAAATTCAATTGAAAATTCAAATGAATGGGTTCAAAATAATATAAAACCAGAATTTATTGCTAAATGCAATGAATATATTGCTTTTTATGGTATTGTAATAGCTAAATTAGAAGCTTATATTAATTACATAGAAAGTAAGAATAAAGCAATGGAAAATCTTGAAAATAGTTATTCTTAAAGGAGCAAAATATGGATACTAAAATAAATAAAGGTTTAATAAGTAGTTGGGCTACAAGTATATATGATAATTGTGAAGAAGCAATTACTAGTTTAAATGAAACTAAGAATTTAGTTAATGATATTCTTAATTCGTATAAATGTGATTCTAGTGAAGGTTTTATAAATTGTATGAATAGTGATATAGATAATTCTATTAATTGTCATACTGATATGGAATCTTTAAAAGGATTTTTAGAACAAGTAATTGCTAATGCAGAAGATGCATAGAGGTGATTATGGCAAATTATTCAAGTATAGCAAATAGTTTAGAAGAGAATAAGTCTTCTTTAAAAGCAGATTATTCAAGTATTAATACTATCTTATCTTCAATAAGTGGTAATTATAGTGGTAATTCTGCAACTAAATTAAATAATGATTTAACAACTAGTTTACAAGAATTAAATAATCAATTATCTTATGTTGATTCTTTAATCAATGTCTTAAAATTAATTGAAAATCATAAATCTAGTGTTAAAACTTTAAATGATTATAAAAATAAAAGTGCTAATTGGAAGAGTGAAGATATAACTCAAAGTAATCCTTATACTTCATCTGTTTCTAGTTGGAGTAGTAAAGTAACAAGTATAGAAAGACAAATTAAAGGAGCTTTACCTAAAGTTTCAGGAATTTCTAGTTCTATAGTTAAAATAACTCCAACTATTGATTTCAACTATAAAAATTATATAAATAGTGCAACTCAAAATATAACTCAAGTTGTATCTGGACTTAAATTAACAGTAAATTCTAATTATCAAACATTAATTGATAGTGCTATAAATGATTGGTTAAAAGGATTTAAACATAATTCTTATAATTTAAAAACAAAATCTCTAGATAATTTTTATACAGCAAATGAAGTTGATAATATTATCGAAGAAAGGTCAATTAATGCAACTCCAAGGGAAAAAGCTGTTATTTCGGCTTTAACTATTATTGATTTAGGACTTATGAATAATACTAAGTCTCCTTATGAATTAAGTAAATATTCTCTTAATAGTGAACATAAGCCATATACAACTGATTATATTATAAATCATGGAGCTGATTGTGCTTCTTATGTAAGTTGGGCTTTAAATGAAGCTTCACCGGATGGTTTTAATAACGCTAGTTTAAATACTTTAAGTAAACAAGGAGAAAAGACTAGTTATAAAAATTTACAAGCTGGAGATTTAGTTCTTCATTCTGGTCATGTTGCAATGGTAATTGATAATGAAAGTGATGCTAAAGACCCTTATGTAATTGTTGCTGATTCAAGTAGTCAAGATAATAGTTATACAACAGGAATTAGAATCCAAAAAATTACTTATGATGCTTTAAAAGATATTGGATTTAAAGGTTATGATTTAAGTAAATTTTATGGAGAAGCTTAAAAAGTGTACTAATCATACACTTTTTTCTTTGGCAAATAATTCTTCTAAACCCTCAAAACTTAAATTAACATTATGCATACTCTTTAATCTTTTTCCAAAATCTTTTTCACTTTCCGTATAACAATCTAAATTTAAATTATCTCTTAAATAAATAGCCATTTTATCTTCATCTCTTGATTCAATAAATTCCATTAAATTAATAGTTTCATCATCATTTAATAAATATATTTCATCATAATTATTAATTCTTATTCCAACATTTTGCATAAATCTTTGAACACTATTATCATTAGAATTATTTTTTTGATATTCTTTATATAAAATACCTAATTCTTCTATACTTATATTTCTTTTATCTTTTATTTCTGTTTCATTAATACTCTTTAAAATATTTTTACGATTACTAATAATACCTAATCTTTCTTTATAATTCTTTTTATTTCTTAAATAAATTTTATATAATTCTTGAATTATATTTTCTTTGGCATATTCTCCCTTAACTAAATTATCATCATCTAATAAATAAAGACCTGAATCATTTAATCTAACACCATAGATATTAACAAAATCACTAAATTCTAACTCATCTAAATCTTTATCTTTTAAACCATGAATACTTTTATAATATTCTGCTAATATTACTAATTCTTGAGGAGTTATATCAATATCATCAATTATTAAGATAGGTGATTTTCTTATAATTGATAAAACTTCATCTCTTACACTTAATTCTTTAGTTTGTCTATCTATTAAAGATTGTTTATTTTTAATAGGTATTTTATTTGAATAATTATTTCTTAAATAATTAAGTAGTATCTTATTATTTTCTTGATTTTTAAATTCTTTATCTTTTAACTCTTGAGGTTTATAACCATATAATATTAATACTTTAGATAAGACTATTTTTATATCTCCTTTATATTTTATAATATTATATTTTTCTAAATAGTCTTGAGTTATTTCTTTATCTTCTTTTACTAAAATAATATCTTTTGAATTTAAAGTAATATTTGTTTTAAATTTTATATTAACACAATCTAATTTACTAATATCATTTATTTTATTTTCTAAAGGTTCTAATATAATATAATTTTCATTAGAAGTTAAACTATTTAAACTTATATCTATTATATCTTTAGATTGTAAAATATAATTATCTGGTAAATTATTAGTTTGAATTATTAATATTAAATCTTTTAAAGTTAAATTATCTAATGATAAATTTAAACAATCATTTAAATAATTAATATTAGTATCATCTATTATATTTGTTTCTTGAAAAGATTTTTTTATTTTTCTTAAAACTAAATCTAATTTTAAATTTTCTAATTCTTTTGTATCTATTTGCATATATAACTCCTAACTACTTTATAATAAATGTATAAATAAATAATCCTATTAAATATAAGAGAGCAAGAATACTCGGAATAAAGAGAATATTAACAAATGCATTATTATCAGATGTTTGACTAAGTTGTAAACCATTTGATGATAAAGCTCGACCAGCCTCTGTTGCTAAAGATTTTCTAATGCCTTGACTTCTTCCTGCTTCTTTATTTTTATTTTCAAGATAATCATTTAAATAACTAATATTGCCATTTATAAATAAGTCTTCATAGTATTCATAAAAATCATTTGGAATATTACCATTTTGATTAAAGTTTTTTAAGTTTTCTACTATAAAGTTAAAATGGTCTTGATTCATATTACCATCAGTTTTTATATGATTAAAAGCCATTAAACCTATTTTAGCCATTTGATAAATATTTATATTTATATCTCTTTTTGGGTCATAATCAATAGGAGAGATTAAACTACGATAATCATTAAGGTTTGGAGTTTTGTTAACTAAGATAATTTTAGTTGGATTAAAATCAATTAAATAATAACCTTTACTATGAATATATTTAATAGTTGCATCTAATAATGTTAAAACATTAACTAGCATTTCAGGATTATCAAGATATTCATCTATTAAATCACTTAGTAACATACTACCACCTCCGGATACTTCCTATCTTATAATAAGTATACCATAAAATTCTTAAAAATGAACAAAAAGTTGTAAAATTTTCTATTTTTATGTTATACTTATTAAAAGGAGGATAATGATGAAAAAGAATATTAACGTTACAGAAGCAATTTTTCCTATGCCTGTTTTAATGATTGCAACTTATAATTCTGATAATAGTATTAATGTTATGAATGCTGCTTGGGGTACAATGATTGATAGGGATGTTGTAGGACTTAATTTAACTAGTACTCATAAAACTGTTAAAAATATTAAAGAAAGAAAAGCTTTTACTGTAAGTATTGCTGATGCTTTACATGTAAAAGAAGCTGATTATTTTGGAATGGTATCTGGGAATAATACTTTAGATAAGTTTGCCAAAAGTGGTTTAAGTGCTACTAAATCAACTTTAGTAGATGCTCCAATTATTAATGAATTTCCTATTTGTATGGAATGCGAGTTTATCGAATATCAAGATAATCCTTATGGAATTGGAGTAGTTGGAAAAGTAGTTAATGTAAGTGCTAATCCCGAAGTTCTTTCTAATGATAAGGTTGATATATCCAAATTAAATGCTATTGCTTTTGACCCATATACTCATGGATATTATAAAATTGGTGAAAAAGTTGGCAATGCTTTTCAAGATGGAATTAGTCTTAAAAAGTAATTAAAAGAAAGGTTTTATTTTAAAACTAAACCTTTCTTTTTATAATATAATCCAATAAAACTATAAGTTATCATAATAAGAGGTATAAATAATACTCCTCCTAATACTATAGCTAAATAAACATTTTTTATGAAACGCATTACAAATGTTGCAATAAATGCTATATCAAAAGCACTTACAAGAGCAATCTTATTCATAACACTAGTATACTTAATCTTATCAATATCTAGTTTGTATTTTTTTATTAAATATAATAGTTCTACAGGAACTTTATTTTTATTTATTTTTTTATGTCTTAATATTTGAAAAAAGAAATAAAACAAATAAACTACAACAAATGTTCCTAAAAACCAATACAAGTCAGTTAGTTTCATATTAACCCACATTCCTTTCACTTCGTTCAAGGCACACATAGTAATGAAAACTTGAACAAAATCTATTTTTAATTT
>CANRDV010000060.1 GCA_947629475.1 uncultured Bacilli bacterium | reverse complement strand
TTTTTTTAAATCTTTCATTTCATCCTCCATTACCAAGAATTTCTGCTTGGTAAGATAACTATATCACAAATAGAGTTGAGTATGCAAATTTCAAAATTCTGAGAAAAAGTGGCTCAATTTGATCAAATTCCCTAGGGCAATTTTGGTAAATTAGATTTAAAATTTCCTGAATTTTTAAAATTGAGAAGGTGTTTGCATGCTTAATGATACAAAATGACATTTTAAAATTTGACACAATTTGACGAATTTTTTATTATTCATATTAATTAATGTTTTCTAAATACAATTTTAAAGAAAAATAAGATTGAGTTTTTCAATCCTATTTCATTAATTAATTTGTAATTCCTGGTATCACTTCGGTAATATCTTTATTATCATCAGTATCAGTACTAGTTTCTTTTTCCTCATCAGTATTTGAAGAAGTCGTATCATCAGAAGGTGTCTCAGGCGTATCTTGATTAGTATCAGTATCTTGATTATCCGAAGTTTCATCATTAGTTTGATTATCATCAGGTTTTGGTAGTAAGACATCATTATTATCAGGTTCTTGATTTTTATTATCATCTTCATTGGTTGTATCTTTATTATCATCTGGTTTAGTTTCTGTTTTCTCTTCTTCCTTATCTTCATCCTTATTAGTATCTGTAGTTGTATCTGGCTTTGGAGTTGGTGTAGGTTTTGGTATAAATGGGTCATATACATCTCCAGTATTTTCTTGATAAGTTGACTCTAAAGTTTTACCATTTTTAACATCATCTAATAAACTCTTAGCTTCTTTAATTGTATCTTCATTTGGAAGCATAACATAAACTTTCTTATCAGGGAACACACTTGTATAATCGTAAGCACCAAATCCCGTTAAAGACATTGAAGTTGTATTCCACTTTGGCATTCTATCAATTTGCATTTTAATAATATCAGTTATTCTATCAGATGACATATTTGTATAAAATGAATCTTTTAAAGAATCTAAAATTGTTGTATATCTTGTTAAAATTGCTGAACTTGTAGCCTTTTTAATAATCGCTTGAATTAAAGCTTCTTGATTTCTTCCTCTATCAACATCACCATAAGTTAAAACTTTTCTCGTTCTTGCAAATCCTAAAGCTTGTTTTCCATTAACATGATTATATCCTTTTCTAAAGTAATATCCGTTAGTACTTCTAAAGGTATATTGCGAATAAACATCAACGCCACCTAAAGCATCAACAACCTTCTCAACTGAATTAAAGTTTACTTTAAAATAATAATTTATATCAATATCTAAAATATCTTCAATCGTTTTTAAACTCATTCCGGTTCCATATAACCCAGCATGCGTTAATTTATCTTTATTAGTCTGACCGTGGAATACAACATAATAATCTCTTGGAATATTAACCATTAAAATTTGATTAGTCTTAGGATTAACACTCATGACAATATTAACATCACTTCTTGAAATCGTTGAAATATCACCATAAGTATCCATTCCACTTATATAAACATTAAATACTTCTTTGGTTACATCAACATCTTTTGTTAAATTCTCAATTTTTTCTCTAACGGAAAATTTATAAATAATTTTATAATCTGTTTCAAAAGTTTCTACTTCTTCACATAAACTATCATAATAACTATCAGTTGAAAGAATAGCATCTACTTCTTTTAATTTAAATGCTTCAAAAATAGTTGTATAATCTAAATAATCTTTATTTGTAAAGGTAATAGTTTTATTAAGTTCTCCTAAAGCCTTTTTATAATTAGCAACTTCTTGAACAATATAACCAATTGTTTTTTTATCTAATTCTTCAATCTTTTCATATTCTGAATCATTAGGTACTAAAACCATATAATTTCTTGTTGTATAACTAGCACTATTAGCAAACTCATCTAAAAACTCAAAAGTTTCACTTACATAATGAAGAGCAAACCCAACAAGTGCTATAAATAAGAAATCTATAATAATTAAAAATATTTTTACTTTAAAATTTGTTTTTCTTCTTAAAAGGAAGAATAGTATTAATAAAGGTATACCAACTAATAATAGAAAATAAACTATTAAATATTTTAGTGGTAAAATATCATACTTTAATATTAAAAATGAAATAATACTAACTAAAACTAATAATATTAGATTAACAATTAAAGCAAATATATTAAACTTTCTTAATCGTACTCTACTTTTTTTATATCTTCTTTTACGCCTTTTTCTTCTTTTTTTTGATTCCACACTTATCACCTTCTATATTAATATTATGTCTATTTTGTGTAATATAATTATATAACATTTTATTTATTTTTGCAAATTATTTATCAATTAATTTTTTAACTACCCGTAAAGCCTTATCTTTATTGCTTTTAAATTCTTTTGGTTTAAAGTTTTTTAATTTTAAAATCGCACTTTCAAGTTCTTTAATATCTTTTATTCCGATGATATATCCTTCTTGATTAAAATTTTCAATTATTTCAAGTTGATGATTATTAACATGTTCTTTATATTCTTTTAATCTAGGAACGGCTATTACTTTCTTTTTACATTTAAGTCCACTTAAAATGTTACCTACTCCTCCATGGGTTATTAAATAATCACATTTACTTATTAATTTTTCAAATTCATCTTTAGCAATTAAATCAAATATTTTCATATTCGAAGATTTATAATCACTTGAATAACCAGCTTGCACGATAACTTCATCGGTTATTACTTTAGTATCTATTAATCTATCTATTTCTTCAAGTAATCTTGTAAATTTTTTATCTTGTGTTCCAAGTGTTACTAATATCATACATCCTCCTTAGAATAATAAACCTATATAAATTGCTTTAGGATAAAGTTTTAACATACTCTCCCATTGAACTAAAAAATAATCAACAATGGGATAAAGAAGTTTACCTGTCATTGTCTTCGTATTCCTATTAGCAAGGGTTTCTATATAAATTACTTTTTTATGAAATAACTTAGCTATATAACACATACTAACTGCTGTATGGGTTCCTGTTGTAACAATAACCTCCGGTTTTAATTTTAAAAATAAATAAAATGATTTAAAAATATTATAAGTAAATTTAAATAAATAAGTAAATAAATGAGACTTCGTTCCATAAACTAAATAATAAACATTCTTATATTTATCTTTTAAATACATATTTGATTTTGTTTTCTCTGTTACTAAACTATAATCATAATCTTTAAATAAATCTTGTAATTCTAATAACTCTGATAAATGACCACCTGTTGATGATATAAACATAACTTTTTTCATAATTACTCCTTAACATTTCTTAATAATATACCTAATATAAATCCTAAAAATAAAGTTACAATCCATTGGTCAAAGACATTACCACTTAAAATAGATATAAAATAAATAAGCATTATAACCATACATAAAGTAATATTTAAATAAGTAAATTTTTCCTTATCTTTAAAGATTTTAATTAAGATATAAACTAAGACTCCTAAATATGGAAAGATAAATAAAATTAAACCTAATATTCCTAAAGAATAAAACTGGGCTATAATATCATTTTCCATATAAACATTAGCATTCATTGGTCTTTCAAAAGAAAAACCTACTAAGTAATCTAGTTTATTATTATTTAATTCAAAGACATGTTTAGTTATATAAGATTTAATCTTTCTATTATCACATCTTTCTAAATAAGGAACATCTAACATTTGAAACCAAAATTCATAGTCTTCGGTATAAGGATAGGCTTTCTCTCTAAAGTAGAAACCTAAATCATAGATTGCATTACCATATTTTTCTAAGAAGGCTATTTCTTTTTCTTTAACTAAATTTATTTCTCCTTTTTCTTTTAATTCTTTAATTTCTTCTTTTAATTTAATTAATTCTTTATCAGCACCAGACTCTCTAATTCTTTCTTCTACTCCTTCTTGATAATCATCACCACTTAGTCTATTTGCAGCTGGATAAAATTTATAAATACCTGCAAATGTTAGAAAAATAAGGATAACTAAGAATAAATTTATATTCCAGATTTTTTTATCTTTATTAATTACTTTAAAGAATATATATAAAAGAATAGAAACTAAGAAAACTAAAAGCATACCTAAGCCAGCAACTCTCGTACCAAGCATAGCTAAAGACATAATTGTTAAGAAAAGAGTTAAGATATTAAATACTTTAAATTTAGCATTTAAAACTATATATATTAAAAGTGGTAACATGGAAACTAATAAAGCACTTAAAGAGTTAGCATAACTAAATAATCCTTTAGATGCAAAGTACTCTGAACCAATATTATCATAAATACCTGGCTTAAACCAAGAAAAAAAGTTATACATAACGGTTTTACTTTCTAATATATTATATGATGTTAAAGCAATTTTTAAAAAATTAGTTAAAACCATAATACTTGAAAAGATAAAATAAACAATTAATATTATTTTACTAATATCTTTATATTCTAACTTTTCTTCATAAGTTATAAATACTAACATTAAAGGACAAAATATTCTAATTAAATAAAATATTTCACTTAAAATTGAATAATTATTATAAGTTGAAATTGGAACTTTAAATAAAGTAGCATTATATAAATGAAAAATAGTATATATTAAATAAATACTTATAAATATTATTAAATGTTTCTTTTTTATCTTATCTTTAAACAGATAAAAAGAAGATATTCCTAAAAATATTAAAAATATTATTCTAATAATAGTAGCAGGTGAAAATTTAAATATATTAATTAAGTTATCACTATATAAAATTTTTAAATCTAAAAGTGGCTCTAATAGCATAAAAATAATTAAAGTATATTTACTAATCTTTTTTAACTTCATTCTAACACATCCAATAAATTTTCTATTTTTTCTTTGATATCATTTATATTATAGGAATAATCTTGTAAATTATCCTTTATATTTTTTAAAGTTTGAGGATTTTCAATGATATCCAAAATACCATTATACAACCCTTTATTAGAATTTTCAACTATTATTCCATATTTTTCTTTAAGCATCTCGGAAACACTTAAAACTTTTGTTGTTAAAATAGGAACTTTTAAAGTTAAAGATTCTAAGATAGTAATACTATAAGCTTCATGAAAGGATGAAGCGATACATAAATCAGATTTAACCATATAAGGATAAGGATTTTTAGATGCACCCAGTAATAAGACTTTATCTTCCAAATGATATTCTTTAATCATTTCTTTAACTTTAGGTAATTCATCTCCATCTCCAATCATTCTTAAAATGACATTATCTATCTTTTTATTTAAATCAAGTTCATGCATAACTTCAATTAATCTTATAAATCCTTTAACATGATGAAATCTTCCAACTGTAATAAAGTTTAATTTATTACTATCATATTTAATATTTTTTTCTCTACTTCCATTAATTATTTTACTATAATCAATTATATTATTAATAATTATACTATCATTTACTTGATATAGTTTTAAAAACTCTTTTAAAACATCATTACTAACAGCAACAATTTTATTAAACTTTAAAATAGCTTCTTTAAATAAATCATGGTATTTTAAAGTTGGGTCAAAAGCCGAATAATCATTATGAAGCCAGTGATATTTAATAGGTGTTTTGCCATATGCTGTAAAGATTGCGGTTATCCCATCTTTAAAAGCTATTTCAACATCATACTTTTTAGATAAACATTTCTTTCTTTCTTTAACTATTTTCTTTCTTATTAATTTAGTTTTTAATAAAAAGATTAAATATAATTTTCTAATAATTAAACTTAAGTTTAAACTCTTTAAAACATCTTTTAAAGTATAATCAACGGCTTTAAAAAACTTTGTTCCAAAGATAATATTAATTGATTTATCTAAATCATTAAAGTAATCACCATGGTTACTAAGAACCATTATATCTATTTCATATTTACTTATATCAATTACTTTTAAAATATCCGTTAGAACCGTGGAAACTCCTCCCATCATTCTTTCATCGACAACAAATAAAACCTTTTTCATTGATGCATCCTCCATAAAATTAAAGCATATAGTTTATTAAAAGTAACTAAGTATAATCCTTTTAAAGATTTATAAAAGTATTTATTAAGTCTATATTTTGGAAAATTCTTTTTAACATTATAAGTTGCTTCTTTATATGCTTTATTAAACATATCTTTTTCTAGATAAGAAGCATTTTTCATAAATGTTGCATATAAATATCTAACATAACTATATTCTAATTCAGCTTTATATTCTAAATAAAAATTATTTTCTTTATAATAATCAACAATTCCATTAAAGTTACTTATATAATTAAATAATCTTTCATCATAGGTACTTGTAATTGCCCCACTTCTTTGAACATAGTTATAGTAAGATTCAGGGATTACTCCGATACTTCCAATATAAGGAAACAACCGATACAAAAATTCAACATCTTCATACCAAACTCCTTCTTTAAATAAAACTTTACTATTTCTTAGCATTTCATGTTTATAGATTTTATTCCAAGCAGCTGGATAAATAGTTGGCATTATCTTCTTTATAGAATTTTTATCCATAATATCATTTTTTAAATTTGAATAAGCTCTAACTTTTTTAGTATCATAAATATAAGTTAAATCACAAACAACAACGTCAAAATCTTGTTCTTTAGCTTTATTATACATATCTAAATACATATTAGAATCAATATAATCATCACTATCAAGAAAAGCTATATATTCTCCTTTAGCATACTTTAATCCATAATTTCTAGCACTAGATAAGCCCCCATTTTTTTTATCATATCCTTTTATATTCCAATACTTCTTTTCATATTCTTTAATTATTTCTTTAGAATCATCTGGACTTCCATCATTAACTACAATTATTTCCATATCTTTTAAAGTTTGATTAACTAAACTATCTAAACATTTTCTTAAATAAGGATAAACATTATAAACCGGAACTATTACACTTACTTTAACCATTTTTACTTCCTTTCTTAAATAATCTTAAGGCTTTTAAGATAAATATTCTTTTTTTATAAAATAAATTACAATAGATTTTATATCTCTTATCTTTTAATTTATAATATTTATTATCTTGATAGTTAGGATATTTCTCTT
This sequence comes from uncultured Bacilli bacterium, assembly GCA_947629475.1. Classification (GTDB taxonomy): domain Bacteria; phylum Bacillota_I; class Bacilli_A; order RF39; family UBA660; genus RUG591. The sequence goes on along the minus strand of CANRDV010000060.1, from coordinate 3,341 downwards.
TCATAATATTACTAATTTTTTTTATATTTTTTATTCCTTCTTTATAATCAATAAATCTTAAAGAAGCTGCATGAAGTAAATGTTCAATATAAAGAAATTCTAATTCATCATGAAATTCTAAATCCATTTTATATTCAATGAATTTATTTTCTAAATACTCTAAAACTTCAAAGATATCTTCAAATCTTTTATCATATGTTTTTTTATTCATTGTACTACCATTTCTTTGGACATAATAGTAATATGGAGTATCTAAATAACTTATCTTATTAGTAGTTGCCATTAAAAAGGGAATAATTGCTAAGTCTTCATAAAAATGTCCTTCTAAAAACTTAATATCATACTTTAAATATAATTCTCTTTTAATTAATTTACAAGCAGGTCCTGGTATTCCTAAAACTGTACTTTTTTTATTACTCTCTTGATAATAAGGATTATTTAAAGCAATTTCTAAGTTCTTTTTATCATAATATAAATAATAATTACAATAAACAATATCTAAGTCATTTTCACTTGCTTCTTGATACATCTTCTCTAAAGCATCAAGTGCTAAAAAGTCATCGCCATCAAGAAAGAATAAATACTTTCCTCTTGCATAATAAACTCCCCTATTTCTAGCACTGGCTTGACCTCCATTTTCTTTATAAACAATAGTTATCCTTGAATCATCAAAGTTATCTAATACTATTTTTAAAGAATCATCTAAAGAACCATCATTTACTAAAATAATTTCAATATCTTTTAAAGTTTGATTAACTAAACTATTAACACATTCAAAAATATAATCTCGAACATTATAAATTGGTACAATTACACTTACTTTCATATTTCACCTAACTTATCTTTAATTTCTTTTTTAAAAAATTACTAACTGATATCTTAACATTTTTAAATTCTTTAGTTTTAAATGTTAAAAGAATAAATATTAAACTAGCAAGTCCTAAGGTTACAGAACCTTTAACAATAAACATTAAGAAATTTGGAGTTTTAATAAAACTTGTAACATAATAAGTAATAGTAAATGTTACTAAAATACTTATAAAATATAAGAAATATCGAATATAATATTTTTTAACATCATCTTTTAAGACAAATTTATATACAACATAAGGGTCAATTATTCCCGCAGTTAAAAATCTTGAAATACTAGTTGCAAAGAAAACTCCCGATAATCCCCATACTTTACCTAAATAAATTGAAAAACCAATATTTAGAATAACGGCAAGGATTGATGCATAACGAAATTTTCGAAACATTCCAGCTGTATTCCTAAATACATAAGTTGAAAATTGAACTCCATTGATATAAAAATGTAAAACTAAAGCAAATACAACAATTTCATCAAGTAAATATTTATTACCTAACCATAAAGTAACAAAGTTATTAAATAAAATATATAAACAAATTCCAATTATACCATAGATTAAAACCGTAAAATAAAATAATTCATTAAAAACAACTTTCTCTTTTTCCGATTCTTCTTTAGCAATTAAATTACCAATACTAGATGTAAAAGCATTCAAGATTTGGGTTACTATTAAGACAATTGCATTAAGAAGTAAATAGTAATTAGAATATAAACCAAGTATCATAAGTCCAAACATTTTAGATATGATAATACTATCGGTTCCATTTAAGATAACAGAACCAAATTTATAAATAAATAAAGCTTTAACATTACTAAATATATTGTTTCTATCACTTTTTTCTAATTCTACTCCTTTAATATCTTTAACAAAAGGATACATTTTTTCAGCTTTTTTAGATAAATATAAATTAGTTAAGAATGTATTAAGTATTTGTAATATTAAATATAACAAATAACTTTTAGTAAAATGTAATACTAATAATTGAACTATTATTTGAACAATTCTAAATAAATAAGTATAAGTAACAACAATATAATTCTTTTGGTCTGCTGTTATTAAAGATGTTTTATAAGCAAAAAAGTAAGAAATCGAAGTATCTATTAAAAATAAGAAATAAATTAAATAAATACTTTCTTGAATTTTCGGAACTTCAGCAATTATAAAAGGAATTAAAGGTACAATTAATGTTCCAATTATAAGAATAATTATTCCGATTTTAAAATAAGTTCTCTTAAAGAAATTAACAATTTTCTTTAGTTTTTCAATATCTTTTTTAGCAAGTGGTTTATACATACTAAAGACAATTGCACTTCCAATTCCAAGTTCCGCAAATGATAAGATTGTTAAGATATTAGTAAATAAACTATTAAGTCCTAAGTATTCACTTCCTAAGATACGAATAAATATAGTTCTTGATACAAATCCTAAAATTAAACTAATTATTTGAAATAGTACTCCAACCCAGATATTTGTAACAACATTTTCAGTCCTTGACCTTTCATTCATGATGTTCTCCCTTATTAATATCAACTTTTAAAATACCATGAGTTTCTCTTTTTTCAACAGGAGGTAATTTCATATAATCATCATCAAATAAAGTTCTTAAATAAATATCAGGGTCATTCACAATATTAAATTTTAATCCTTCAAAGTCACCTTTTTTAACTGGTAAAACAGCATTTTTTGAAACATATCCTTTTTCAGTTGCATATCTTACTTGATAACAAATTAAATGATTAGTTTCTTGATTATTATATTTAAGCATTAATTTTTTTTCCATCTTATATAAGAATTTAACCGGAAATATTTTTAATAATTTAGAATATATTCGAGGTGCTTTTTGTTTTAATGCTTTAGCATGAACAGCATCTCTTAAATTAACTATAAAAAAGGCAAGTAATTTAAAACTATTATATCCTGTATCAGGTACAGTATCATAAGGGAAAATATCTATGAATATTTCCTTATTAAGATTAGTATTTTCTAAAGTTTCTTCAAGCATTAAAGTATTACTTTTTCGAACTTTAGCAAATGATAACCAATAATTATCATCATATTCTAAACATTGTAAAAAGTACTTTTTACTTCTATCTTTATTATATAATTTAATAAATTTTTCATAGTCATTTCTAGGCATTCCAATATCTATATCATCATCCCAAGGAATAAAACCTTTATGTCTAATTGAACCAAGTAGGGTTCCTCCGATTAAAAAGTAAGTTAAATTGTTTTTATCACAAAAGTCTGCAACTTCTTTTAATATTTCAAGTTCTGTATCCTTTAAATCTTGTAAATCTTTTTTACTTATCTTTGTCATCTTACACCTCATTTAAATTATACCAAATTTATAAGTATTAATCAATGAAAAAAGCTTACCTACGGACAGTTTTTGAATTTAAGCTAGTTTGATATTTTATATTAAAAACACCTAAAGTCTCTTAAAATCGATTTTTAGGGTGTTTTTTCATATAT
>CANRDV010000059.1 GCA_947629475.1 uncultured Bacilli bacterium | reverse complement strand
CTTTGGCTTTTTTTCAATATTATTTTAAAAAAGGCTGATATGAAGTTAATTATTTAATTTCGTAACAGCCCCTTTTTTCATTTTTTAAACATACTAATATTAGGTGATAAAAAAATGAATATATTAATAACAGGTGCAAGTAGTAATATTGGCTTTGAAACCGGAGTAAAACTTGCTAAACTTAATAATTTAGTTTATATAACTGTTCATCATGAATATGAAATAGAAACAGTTAAAGAAAAGATAAAAAGATTAAAGTTAGATAATAACATGAAATGTTTTAAACTTGATATAACTGCGGAAAGTGATAGAAAAAAGATAAGAGATTATGATATTGATTGTCTAATTAATAATGCTAGTATTGGAATAGGTGGGTCTTTATTAGAACTTCCAATTGAACTATTAAAAGAAAACTTTGAAGTAAATGTCTTTTCTAGTTTAATATTAACCCAAATATATACTGCTCATTTATTTGCAAATAACAAAAAAGGTAAAGTTATCTTTATTTCATCTATTGCAGGTATTATTCCTATTTCTTTCTTAGGTAGTTATTGTGCAACTAAAGCAAGTTTAATAACAATTGCAACTACCCTAAGAAGAGAACTTAGATTATTAACAGATAATATAAAAGTTAAATTAATAGAACCTGGTATTTTTAATACAGGATTTAATGATATAATGATAGAAAATAAATTAGAAAGAGAATCTTCTTATTTTAATGATTTAGAAAGTATAAGTTTAAAACAAAAGAAATTATTTAGTTTAATAGGTCATGATAATTTAAATAGTATAACATCTAAAATTGTTGAAGCAACTTTAGATAATTCTAATAAATTACTTTATAGAGCACCAATTTTTCAAAGTATAATGACTAAACTTTATATGTTATTATTTAAGTAATTTTATAAAGTTAATTTATTTCATATTCATAAAGAACAGAGTTTTTAGGATTAAATGATAAAAAATCTGTTTTTTCATTATAACCTATAATATTAAAATGAAGAGCCTTTATAAAAGCACCATGGGAAATTATTAAAATGGTTTTATTTGGGTACTCTTTTTTCATTTTATCTAAAAAGTTTTTAGCTCTTGCTAAACATATTTTTATACTTTCAATATTGTTGGAACTATCATTTAATTTATAATCCCATTGTTGTTCAATTAAATCCGAATTATTTGGTTTTCCTTCATAATCACCAAAACTTCTTTCAACTAACATAGAATCATAAATTATTGGTATTTTATTACCAACTAGTATTCTAGCAGTTTCTCTAGTTCTTTTTAAAGGTGAACATAAACAAATATCAATTTTACTAAAATCTATTTTTTCTGATAATTCTTTTGCTTCTTTAATACCTTCTTCATTTAATTCAATATCTATAGTTCCTTGTAACAACCCTTTAACATTCCAATCAGTTTTACCATGTCTAACAATATATATTTTATTCATCATTTTACCTCTTTTACTAATTCATATAACTTTAAGTTTTGATAATTATTATATTATTTTATATCTAAAAGTCAATATTATTAGCCTATTTATTAAATAATAACTTAACCTAATTCTCCACATTCAATTGACTTGTGTGGAGAATTAGGTTGTGGTATGAATGATAATTATCATAAAGATTTACGTGATAAATATAAGTCTAATCAAAAAATTAAAGAATAGTTTAAAGAAAGAGAAATTTATAAAATTGAAAAGGTGATTTATAGTGATAATAAAAATGTAAATTATTTAGAATTAATTAATTTTAAATCTCTACATCTGATTGACTTATGTAAAGAAAAATAATGAATGGCAGTCATGTGATACTATGATTATAGAAAATGGTAGATAAAATTCAAGAACTTTAATCTTGAATTTTTTAACTATCTTTAGATTTAGAAATATTTAAAAGTATACCTATACCAACTAAACTAGTAAGTAAACTAGAACCACCATAAGAAAGAAATGGAAGAGTAACTCCAGTAACTGGTATTAAACCAATTACAACTGATAAATTCATAATAACTTGAACTATTAATTGGAAGATTAAACCAAAGGCTAAATACTTTTTAAAAAGATTTTCTTGTTTTAAAGCAATCTTTAAACCTGAATAAAGAATAATACCAAATAAAGTTAAAACAACTAAAGCTCCAACTATACCAAATTCTTCTGCAATAATAGAGAATATAAAGTCTGTCTGAGGTTCTGGAAGATAAAAACTTTTTTGTCTGCTATTTAAATAACCAACTCCAAATAAACCCCCAGGACCAATAGCATATAAACTTTGAATAATTTGAAATCCGGTACCTAAAGGATCAGACCAAGGATTAATAAAAGAAGTAATTCTATCCATTCTATATGGTGCTATTATAATTAAAACAACAATTCCAATTACACCAATTACTCCAAGTCCCATGAAGAACTTCATATTAACACCGGCAACAAATAACATAGCAATTATAGTTAAGATTATAATCATACCAGTTCCAAAATCTGGTTCTAACATAATAAGACCAAATATTAAAAATAATATAAATAAAATAGGGAAGACTCCTTTTTTATAATCTTTTAAGAATTTATTACTTTTTTCTAAATATTTACTTGTAAATATAATTAAACCAAGTTTTGAAAACTCACTTGGTTGAATCCCAAATGAACCTATTCCAAACCAACTACGACTACCATTTCTAACTACTCCTAAACCTGGTATTAAAACTAAGATAAGTAAAATAATACAAGTAAATAAAATTATATTAGAATATTTATAATAAAATTTATAATTAATTTTTGATATAATAAATAAAATAATAACTCCAACTAAACAAAACATACCTTGGGTTAAGACATAATGAAATTTATTATCAAACTTATATTCTGCCCAAACAAAACTTGCTGAATAAATCATGAAAAGTGATAGTATCATTAATAAAGTAACAGCAATTATTAAGAGTTTAGAATATTTTTTCATTTATATCACCATTTAAGTTTATGCTTTTAAAATAAAAATTCGTACAAATTGTACGAATTAATTATTAAACTGGAACGTTTATTTCATTCTTGATCATTTCTTCAATTTTGTCAATATCTGTGAAGAATAAGTTAACTCCTTCCTGTTTCAAAGACAAAGTATTTCGCAAAGCATCAATTATGTCGTTTTTTACAGAATCAGTAACCTTTGTTGTAACTCCATCAATGGTATGGACGTTTTTAACATATTTTTCTAATGTAGGGAAAGCGTTTTGAATAAGAATAGCTGCATTATGTTTAGCAATTTTTCTTATTAAAATAGTATTGCAAGTTCCATACTTTCTAATCTTTTTCTTGATTATTTTTCTGTATTTGGCTACTTTTGAACTTAAAGGAATAAACCATAAAATATCTTTATCTTTAATTACTAGATAAGATGGTCTTGAACCATTATGATTATCCATAAGTCCTAATCCTTGATACTTTTCAAAAAATTCATCTTTTAAATGGTATAAATAGCCAGTTTCGATTTTCATTTTCTCACCTCAATATAATTGTAACAAATGTCAAATAAAAAATCAAGAGAAAATAAATAAAAACTTTACTTTTTTGAAGCAAAGCTTTTTACATTTTCAACTAGGATAACTTATTGCTCGCACCACCTAAAAGCGATTAACATTTTCGACTAGGATAACTTATTGCTCGCACCACCTAAAAGCGATTAACATTTTCGAGATATTCACCCGGCTAGGATCATTTATTGCTCGCACCACCTAAAGCGATTAACATTTTCGACTAGGATAATTTATTCGTCGCACCACCTAAAAGCGACTAACATTTCGGTAAATATCTATAATCTTTCGATTACATTTACATTGTATCACAAATATATGTCGTGTGTCAACACAAAAATGCAAATTTTTTAAAAATTTTTTAATATTAATGGAATTTAAAAGTAAGATATGGTATTATATAGGAGGAAGTGGTTAAAGATGATTACTAGCCTTAATAATGAAAAGATAAAAAAGTATTTAAAATTAAAAAATAAGAAGTATAGAGACATGGAAGAATTATTTCTAATTGAAGGAGAACATTTAGTTAAAGAAGCTCTTAAGAATCAAGTATTAGTTGATTTATTAGTAATGGAAGATATTGACATTGACTTTAATTATACAATTGTAACTAAAGAGATTATAACTAAATTATCTAGTTTAGAAAGTATTCCTAAGATGATTGGAATATGTAAGTTTTTAGATAAAAAAGAAATTACTAGTAATAAAGTATTATTACTTGATAATATTCAAGACCCAGGTAACTTAGGTACAATTATAAGAAGTAGTTTAGCTTTTAATTTTAAAGATATTATTTTAAGTTTAAATTCCGTTGATTTATATAATGAAAAAGTTATAAGAGCAACCCAAGGAATGCTATTTAAAGTTAATATAATAAGAAATGATTTAGAAAGTGTTATAAATGAATTAAAAAAGAAAGATTATTTAATTCTTGGTACTAATGTCAGGGATGGTATAGATGTTAAAGAAATTAAAGGTAAAAAAATAGGACTTGTAATGGGTAATGAAGGGCAAGGTGTAAGTGATAACATTAGTAATTTATGTGATAAGAATTTATATATTAAAATGAATAAGGAAGTAGAAAGTTTAAATGTTGCCGTTGCAACTAGTATTTTAGAATATGAATTAGGTGAATTATGAATTTAGTATTAATAGGTAAATATGTTAAAACACATGGTATTAAAGGAGAAATAAAAATAAAATCTAATTTTAAATATAAAGATAAAGTATTTAAAATAGGTAATATTATTAAAATAGGGAGTAGTGATTTTAAAATAACTAGTTATAGAGTACATCAAGAATATGATATGGTAACACTAGATGGAATAACTAATATAAATCAAATACTTGATTTAAAAGGAAGTTTAGTATATATTGATAAATCTTTAATTAATTTAGATAAAGATGAATATTTAGATTCTGATTTAATTGGATTAGAAGTTTATATGAATAATACTTTAAAAGGAAAAGTAGAAGATATAGTTTTATTAAATAATTCTAAAAAATTATTAGTAGTTAATTCAAAATATGTACCCTTAGAATTAGTAAAAGAAATTGATTTTAAAAACAAAAAAATAATAATAGAGGAGGTTATGGGTTTATTATGAAAATAGATATCTTAAGTTTATTTCCTAATATGTTTGATGGATTTTTAAATGAATCAATTATTAAAAGAGCAATTGATAAAGGTTTAGTTGAAGTTAATATCTATAACTTTAGAGATTATACAAATGATGCTCATGGAAAAGTTGATGATACTCCTTATGGGGGGGGTGCCGGCATGGTTCTTTGTTGTCAACCAATCTTTGACTGTATTGAAAGTATTAGAACTCCTGATAGTCTTGTTATTATGTTAACTCCTGAAGGAGAAGTATTTAATCAAAAAATGGCAGTTGAATTAAGTAGTCAAAAACATCTAATTCTTTTATGTGGGCATTATGAAGGGTTTGATGAAAGAATTAAATCTATCTGTGATAAATTTATAAGTATTGGAGACTTTATCTTAACTGGTGGTGAACTTCCTTCAATGATTATAAGTGATGCGATTATTAGATTACTTCCTGGAGTAATTGATAAAGAAAGTTTAGAAAATGAATCCTTTAACAACAATTTACTTGATTATCCAACTTATACAAAACCTCGGGAATATAAAGGAATGAAAGTACCAGATGTCTTATTAAGTGGAGACCATGAAAAAATTAAAGAATATCGTATTCAGGAACAAATTAAAAAAACTAATCTTTTAAGAAGTGATTTAAGGGAGGGTCATGATGAGTAATGTACATTATCTAGTTGTTAAAGAAAAAAATAAAAAAACAATAAATTACTTTGAATATGATAAATTAGATGGTTTTAATATGACATCTAAGAATAAAAATATAAAATTAAAAGATGCAATTAATGTTAATAAAATGATTATTATTAATCAAAGTTTTATTGAAAAACTAATTAATAAAAAAATAAATACTAAAATAAAAAAATTAATAGATTTACTAGCTAATATCTATAATGATGGTGATGATGAAGATCCAGCTGGTACTCTTATGATTGCCTTAAATGAAGTAGAGAAGTTTAAAAGACAAATGATTAATAAATATGAAGAATATATGACTAAAGAACAAATAAGATTACTAGAAAAGAAAATTGCTATTTTAGAACAACAAGTAACTATGCAAGCTTATTATATAAATGAAAATAAACCGAGAGTAGAGGAAGAATATGAAACTCACAAAGCAAGATAAGAAAAATAAAATCTTAAGTATTATTCTCTTAGTCTTATGGTTATCTTTAATTTTCTTTTTTTCAAATCAAAATGGAGAATTATCTAGTAATAGTAGTAGTTTAGTTGTAAATATTGTTAATTCTTTTTTAAAGTTATTTAACCCGAAAATAGATATTTCTATTTATCCTATAACAGTTTTTATTATAAGAAAACTTGCTCATATGTTTTTATATTTTATTCTTTATTTATTAACATATTATTTAATGTATCAATTTAATTTAAAGAAAAGATTTATTTTAAGTTTATTATTTTGTATATTCTATGCAATAACAGATGAAGTACATCAATTATTTATAAATGAAAGAAGTGGTCAAATAATAGATGTTATAATTGATACATTAGGTAGTATTATAGCTATATTTTTCTTAAAAGTTATTACTTTTTTCAAAAGAAAGTTAAGAAAAACTTGAATTTTTTCTTAATATATGGTATCTTATTAGAAGTGAGGTTGATTATATGCGAATAGTTTTATTAATAATTTCTATTTTATTAATTATAATTGTATTATTACAAAGTGGTAAAGCTGAACCAGCTAGTCAAATTATAAGTGGTGGTTCAATGGATTTATTTAATAAAAGAAAAGAAAGAGGGAGTGAGTTATTAATTAGTCGAATAACTTTCTTACTTGGTTTATCATTCTTTGTAATAAGTTTAGTTATGGAATTAATAAAATAAGATAGGCTTGCCTATCTTTTTTTCTGTAAAATTCTAATTAAATCGACTTCTCCTTGATTAAAGTTTCTTTCATTATCTACATTAACACCACCATTACCAATGATAGTAAGACCATCTGTTTCAAGTAAATTATGGTCTTCTTTATCTCTTAATCTCTCAAGCCATCCTTGAGTTTTTATTTCTTTAGGTTTAGGAAGTTGTCCTGAGATAATCATGTCAATATTATTAAAGAAATCAAGTTCAAGTTTTAATAAATCTCGATGTGAATTAGTTAAGAATATTTTATAAGTATCTTTATTTAAAAGAGTTTCAATATTACTTATAAGTCCTAATATATCTTTTCTTAAAGCATCCATATTTTTAGTTCTATATAAATTAGAATCACGATTATATCCAATTAAACTAATACCATTTACTCTTTCAATACGATTATCTAAAACTGTAATACCTATTTCTTGATAAAAATCATCAAGTCTTTCTTTTTCTACTTTAGAGTTATCTGCTAACTTATAATCTGTTTCTCCAAAGACAACATAAACTTTCGTTATAGTTAAAAATAACTTATATAAATTTAAGATTTTCTTTTTAAACTCTTTATCTTCTAAATAATAAAAGGGAAACATATTACCAAGTAAAAATAAACATTCTGGATATTTATCATAGATACTTAAGAATAAATCATTAAGTTCATAATGGGAAATATCTCTTTCTAAATTTAAATCACTTATCGTTAAAAATCTATGTTCTCCTTTAACTCTTCTTGTTTCTTTAGCATAAGTTTTATAAGAATATTCCATATCCATTTCTATCATCCTTTCATTTAAAAATGAGTAATAACTACTCACTTTCAGTATTTTTCATTAAATTAGTCATTGTATTATCATAATATGTTTTTAAATCATCATCTTTAATTTCAAAACCATATTTTTCACGAATAGCTTTTAATCCTTCGTATTGAAGTTTAGAGTCTTGAGCTAACTTTTCATCTCTTAAAGTTTCTAAGATATAAGTTTTAACTTCATCTTTTTTAGGTTTATCTGCTTCTTTTTCTTTATAGAAAATCTCATATCCGTATTCTGTTTCAATTACATCAGAGTAAGATGCAACTTTAACTTTTTCATAAGCTTGACGAGTTACATCATCTAAAGTATTAGGATTAAATGTTCCCATCTTACCACCATTTTGATTAGTTGCTTCATCTTGTGAGTATTCTTTTGCAACTTCTTCAAATGTAGAACCATCTTTAAGTTTTTGTAAAGCTTCATCAATCTTTTTCTTAGCATCTTCTTTAGTTGTTCTTTTTTCTTCTTCAGTCATTGAATCCGTTGTATTAACTTCAATTAAGATATGACTTCCTGTAATATCACCCATGATTTTATTAGTATAGTAATCATCGATTTCTTTATCAGTTATTTTACCTTCAACAAAATCTTCAACTGCTAAGTTTCTCTTATAGTTTAATTTAAAGTATTCTCTTAATTCATCTTCATCTTTATATCCATAGTTATTGATATATTGTAAGAATTCTTCAGTAGTCTTATAATAATTCTTTAATGAATTAACTTGCGTATCAACATAACTCTTAACTTCATCAGTATCTTTATATTCTTTATCTAAGATTTTATTATCTAACATATCAATTAAAGTATTAATACCATACTTATCTTTTAAAGTATTATATAAATCACTTGTTTTAATATTTAAACTAGAATCTTTAAATGAAACTAAAGTATCATTTCCCTCCTTTAATGTAGTATTATTTTTACATCCAACTGTAAGTAATAACAAAGTAAATGTAAAAATAGTCATTAATATTTTTTTCATAAATTATATTCCTCCTTCTTGAACAATTACTATCATAACAAATTAATCGAAAAAAAACAATTGTTTTTTACACATTTTCTATTTTTTGCCCTCACATTATTAATTTTTTACCATAAAATAATGTGAATACGTTAAAAAAGGAGGAATAAATTATGTGTAATAATACTTCATCTTATGCAATTGTTTTAGTTTTATTTATATTATTAGTAATTATTCTAGGTAATTATATATAATTAGAAAGGGGAATATTATGAATTGTCAATCTAGTGAAACTGTTACTTCTTGCACTTCTTGTGGCAGAGGCGACAATGGTTTTTTAATTATTGTAGTACTTTATATCCTACTTGCTATTATACTAGGTAGCAGATATAGAAACTACTAAACCAAAGAGGCAAATGGAAACATTTGTCTTTTAATATGAAAATAATAAAAAAAGTGTAAACTTTACACGAATATCCGTTGATTTAGTGTTGACTATATTCAATTTTTATTTTATACTCTAGTTATGATAAATAGTCTGACAGACTACTTTTCTAAAAAAAGAATAAGTATTTTAAAACTGTTTAGACTAATAAAGAAAGGGAATAGAAGTATATGGAAAATAATAAGAAGAAAAAAATAATTATAGGAGTAATTGTAGGAGTCTTAGTTTTAACTTTAGCAACTACATTTGCTTTGTGGGCTTATTCTAAAATAGGTCAAAATCAATTGCTAGTTGCAGGAGACATCTACATGAAGTATACAGGAACTAATAATATGAATGTTCAAAATGTAGTTCCATCAGATACTTATAATAAATCTGATTTCTTTGAATTTACAGTAGAAGGAAAGAATACTTATTCAAAAGATATCATCTATGATATAGTTTTAGACCAAGGTTTAGAACCAACAGGAGAAGGTAATGAAAATAGAAATGTAAGAATAAAAGATAAGTTTTTAAAGTTTAGATTAGTTAAAGTAACAGGAGAAGATACAGAAGAAGAATTAATCCAAGAAGGTAACTATGAATCAATAATTGAAAAAAGAATTTGGGTAGATAGAATATCTGCAAATACAACAAATGAAACATCAACTAAGTATAGACTTTATGTTTGGATATCAAGTGATATTAAAATAGGACTTGGTGATGGTATTGATTATGAAATGGATACCTGGAATAATAATGTCTATGCAAGTATTAAAGTAACTGTAACTGGTGATTTTGCTGATAAAGATTTAGAAGATGGGGAGATGCCAACTTTAGAATTAAGTGCACCTAAAGGAAAAACGATGATAAATCAAAATGTAAGTTTTAAAGTAACGGCTAATACTGAGGGAACTTTTAGTGTTACATCAGAACAAGATACAATTGCGGATGCAAGTGTAAAGCCAGAAGTTGGAACTGAAACAATTGTAACTATAAATGGTAAAACAACAGGAACAACTAATATTAATGTTAATTTTAAACCAACAAGTGCAAAATATGAAGAAATAAGTACTACATATAAAGTAACAGTAACAACTGATAAATTAATTGATAATATAAATGCAGATATAACTGATGAAAATTCAACAAATGATGGAGAAACAACATATTTGTCAGGAACAAATGACCAAATAAACTTTAACTATGTTTGGTACTCAGGAAAATTATGGAGAATAACAGCTATCAATAAAGACAATACAATTAAAATGATAACGCAAGATGAAATAACAGCAATAAATTGG
>CANRDV010000058.1 GCA_947629475.1 uncultured Bacilli bacterium | reverse complement strand
TTAAAAAAGCAACCCCAGCAAAAGGTGTAGTTTTTTCAAACTATCACCCCACTAGATATTGTTGCTTTTTTATTTTTCACCCCACTAAAACTCGTAGAGGGGGTAATTATTTTACCCCACTAGAAGTTGTAGAGCCAAAGTTTTCATGATTTTATTCTGTATTAAGTTCTGCATTATACTTCAACTAATCAACATTAACTCCTTGTTTAAATATTTTTATATCAATATAATAATAGATGCCAATTAAAATTATATATAGGAATATTCCTAAAGTTAAAGCTGTTTTTACAATATCAACTGAAAGTGTATTACTATTCGAATTAAATAAAGCCATAATATTTGGATTAAATAAACCAATTATATAGATAATTAAAACTGAAAGTGCTACTACAAATATATAATTTAAAAAACCATAAAGAACTGATTTAGCCATTTTTAAATTATTTGATTTATGTCCAAGTAAAATTCCTGTAAAACCTGCTTGCAGAATGGTTGTAAATTCTAAAAATATGACAAAGAAAGCGATAAGAATTACTTTTATGGTTGTACTATTCATAGTTGCTGCAAAAAATTGTAAAGTATTTTTTAAAACTTCCAAATTTTCTTTTGAATAATAAGCAATAATAACACATAAAATAATAGTTAAAATACTAGTAAACATTGTAATAATAGAAGATAGAAACTTAGATTCATAAATAGTACTTTTATTTATAGGTAAAGTATGAGTTAAATAAGATTCATCCAAATAGACATTTTTAACAAATCTCGCCCATACTCGCATTAGATTATTAATAAGTATACTAAACATAAAAGAAATTGTTGTTCCACTTGCAATAAGAGATAGAATATGTAAGATAAAAGAATTATCAAAAGTGAATAAAACTCTTGTAATAATAGCAAATACTATATCAATTAAATAAAATATTACTAAAACTTTATAAATATATTTTAAATCATATTTTAAACATTTACCTAACATTTGAACATCCTCCTAAAGATTTCATCAATCGAACCTTTTTCTTTTTCTCTTAATTTATCAGCATCACTTGCTAGAATTATCTTTCCTTTATCTATAAATATTACTTCATCAAGGATTCTTTCTATATCACTTATAAGATGGGTAGAAATTATAACACTTGCATCTTCATTAAAATTATTTAAAATAGTATCTAATATATAATCCCTAGTTGCAGGGTCAACTCCCCCTAAAGGTTCATCTAATATATAGAGTAAAACATTTCTTGACATAACTAAGATAAGTTGAAGTTTTTCTTGCATACCTTTACTCATTTTAGAAATTTTAGTATCTATTTCTAAATCTAAATCTTTTACTAACCTTTTAGCTTTCTCTATATCAAAATTATCATAAAAGTCATTAAAGAATTTAAGAGTTTCTCCTATTGTCATACTTTTATCTAAATAAGTTCTTTCAGGTAAATAAGATATAATTTTTTTACTATCAACACCTACCCTTTTACCATTTACTAAAATTTCTCCACTAGTTGGAGTAAGTAAATCATTAATTAATTTAATTAAAGTTGTTTTACCCATTCCATTTTTACCTAATAAACCTATAATTTTTCCTCTTGGTATTTTTAAATTAATATCCTTTAAGACTTGTTTCTTATCATAATTTTTATAAATATGAATACATTCTAATAATTCCATTATTTATCATCCTCCTTTAAAATTTCAATTATTTCTGTTTTCATAAATCCTAATTCTTGCATTTCATTCAAGTATTTCTTAGTTTTCTCTTTAGCATATTTATCTTTAAATTTATTTAATAGTTTCTTATCTTTAGTAACATACTTTCCGTTTGTCCTTTCAGTGTAAATAAGTTTTAAATCTTCAAGTTCTACAAGGGCTTTTTGCATAGTATTAGGATTTACTTTTGTCTTTAAAGCTAGGTCTCTTACCGATGGTAATTTCTCACCTGATTTAATTTTACCTGATATAATATATATTTCTAATTGTTCAACTAATTGGATATATATAGGTCTATCATTATCAAATATAAAATTCATAATAACTCCTTTCTCGTTGTATTACTTGATTAATACAATTATACAGTAAGATTTATAAAAAGTCAAGAAAAAAATTATCAATTTTTCTTGATAATCTTAATTATATAAATTTATTATCCATTTTGATAATAATGTGCTATAAGTTTTTTAATTTTGTCATTTTCTATAGTAGCACAATAGACTGTTTTTGTTGTAACTTTTAGTTGCATTTAGATTTTTATTTTATTCAAGTTCAAAAGCTCCAGTATATAACTCATAATATTTTCCTTTTTGTTTTATTAAATCTTCGTGATTTCCCCGCTCAATTATTCTTCCATTTTCAAGAACCATAATTGCTTTAGCATTACGAATGGTTGATAAGCGATGGGCAATAACAAAGACTGTTCGTCCTTTCATTAATTTATCCATTCCATCTTGAACATCTTTTTCGGTACGGGTATCGATACTAGAAGTTGCTTCATCTAAAATCATAACCGGTGGATTACTTACTGCACATCTTGCAATTGCAAGTAATTGACGTTGTCCTTGAGATAAATTATCTCCATTATCTGTAATAATTGTATTATACCCGTTTGGTAATTTTTCAATAAATTTATCGGCATTTGCAAGTTTTGCAGCTTCAATACATTCTTCATCACTGGCATTTGCTCTTCCATATCGTAAATTTTCCATAATGGTGCCCGTAAATAAATTAACATCTTGTAATACCATACCAAGGGATTTTCTTAAATCATTCTTATTGATATCTTTAATATTAATACCATCATAAAGAATCGTACCTTCTTCAATATCATAGAAACGGTTAAGCAAATTAGCAATTGTCGTTTTTCCTGCTCCGGTTGCACCCACAAAAGCAATTTTTTGACCAGGCTTTGCATATAAACTAATATCATTTAATACTTTTTTTCCTTTTACATAAGAAAAATCAACTACATTAAATTGAATATCACCTTTTAATTCAATTAACTCTTTACTTTTAGGATTTTTCCAAGCCCAAATACCTGTATAGGTATCTGCTTTTTTTAAGGTTCCATCTTCCCCTCGCAAAGCATTAACTAAAGTAATTTTTCCAGCATTTTTTTCACTTTCTTCATCAATTAATTCAAAAATTCTATTAGCACCTGCTAAGGCTAAAGCAATTGAATTATATTGTTGAGATAATTGATTAATATGCATTGTAAATCCTCTTGTTAATAATAAGAATGAGGCAATGGCACCAACAGATAAGGTCATTTTGATTGAAAGGAATCCACCTAAAATAGCAATTGCTACATATACTAAATATCCTATATTCCCCATGATTGGCATAATGATATTTGCATATATATTAGCATTTTTGGTATTTTCAAATAATTCTTCATTTAATTCATCAAATTTTTTCTTTGACTCTTCTTCATGAGTAAATACTTGAATTACTTTTTGACCATCTATCATTTCCTCTATATAAGCATTTATTTTGGCAACTGTCTTTTGTCTAGCAAGGAAATAAGTTGCTGATTTTTGGCCAATAAATCTTGCTACAACTAACATAATACTAACACTCAAAACAATCATCATAGTTAAATAGATATTTAAGGTTAACATTGAAATGAAAGATGCTAAAATTAATACTCCATTAGATACACAATTGGGAATACTTTGAGAAATCATTTCTCTTAAAGCATCGGTATCATTAATATAATAACTCATGATATCACCATGATTATTATCATCAAAATAACGAATTGGTAAGGTTTCCATGTGTTCAAACATCTCATCCCTAATTTGTTTTAATACCCCTTGACTTACATTTACAGTTAATCTTGAATATAACCAAGTTGTAAAAACACCAATGACATAAATAAATGCCATAAATCCAATTGCTTGAAATAAGGAAGTATAGATAGGATTTTCTACTCCAATTAAAGGAGTAATATAGTCATCAATTAAAGTTTGTAAAAATAATTGACCATATACATGACAAATAGAACTAATAATAATTGCTAAACTAATAATCACTAATTGTTTTTTAAATTTCTTAGTAATATATTTTAATAAACGCAAAAGAGTATGTTTTTTACCTTTTTTACTCATCAGAATCACTTCCTTTTACTTGAGAATAATAAACTTCTTGATAAATTTTATTATGTTTTAATAAGTTTTCTGGTGTATCAAAATCGGAAATTTCTCCATTATCTAAAACAATAACCCGGTCACAATCTTCAACACTTGAAATTCTTTGAGCAATAATTATTTTGGTTACTTCGGGAATATATTCTCGAAATGATTTCCGAATTATTGCATCTGTTTTGGTATCTACTGCACTTGTTGAATCATCCAAAATAATAATTTTGGGACTTTTCAATAAGGCTCTTGCAATACATAATCTTTGCTTTTGACCACCACTAACATTGGTTCCACCTTGGTCAATATAAGTATCATATCCATCTTTGAACTTGGAAATAAATTCATTGCAACAAGCAATTTCACATACTTTTTTTATTTCTTCTTGGGTTGACTCTTTATTACCCCATTGTAAATTTTCTTTTATTGTTCCACTAAATAAGACATTTTTTTGAAGAACAACTGAAACGGAATCCCGCAGAGTTTTAATATCATAATCTCTAACATCTATTCCTCCAACTTTAATACTTCCGGAAGTTACATCATAAAGTCTTGGAATTAAATTAACTAAGGTACTTTTACTAGAACCAATTCCTCCAATAATACCAATCATTTCTCCAGATTTAATTGTTAAATTAATATCTTTTAATACATTTTTTCCTTTTACATAAGAAAAACTCATATGATTAAACTGAATTTCTCCATTTTTTACTTCTTTAATAGGATTTTTGGTATTTTTGATTGTTGGTTTCTCTTCTAATACTTCTGTTATCCGTTTCATAGATGGAATTGAAATAATACAGGTTACATAAACCATAGATAACATCATTAAACTATTTAAAATTTGAGCAGCATAAGTAATAACCCCCGTTAATTCTCCAGTAGTAAGTACTCCCCCTACAACAAATCTTGAACCTAAATAAGAAATAAGAATAATAGATAAATAAATACATAACCGCATGAGCGGAGTATTAAGGGCTACTAATTTTTCGGCTTTCATAAAATGTTGATAGATTTTATTAGAAATTTCTTTAAATTTTGATATTTCTGTATCTTCTTGTACATAAGATTTTACAACTCTAATTCCTCTTACATTTTCTTGAACTCGATTATTTAAATCATCATAAGTATGAAAAACACTCTCAAATAAGGGATGGGATTTACTCGCAATAAGAAATAATAAAAATCCTAAAATAGGTGCAACAATTAAGAAGATAAGAGCTAATTTTGCATGAATGGTAAACACCATAAGTAGGGAAAATAAAAACATCATTGGAGCCCTGATTGCAATTCGAATTAACATCTGATAAGTCATTTGAACATTATTTACATCTGTAGTAAGACGCGTAACTAAACTAGATGAAGAAAATTTTTCAATATTGGAAAAAGAATAATCTTGGATTTTATAATACATATCATGTCTTAAGTTTTTAGCAAATCCAGATGAGGAAATAGCAGCAAATTTTCCTGAAAACCATCCAAATAGTAAAGAAAAAAGTGCCATTATAACTAAAATTCCCCCAATAAGAAATACAATGTTAAGATTTTGTTCATTAATTCCATCATCAATAATTTTAGTCATTAAAATTGGAATTAAAACATCTAATATGACTTCTAAAGAAATAAAAACAATTGTTAAAATACTTAATAATTTATACTCCCGAACAGATTTTAATATCTTCTTTATCATAATAAATCTCCTTTATAATATTTACATACCTAACTATTGTACCATAAAATTTGTTTTTTTTAAATAGAAAAAAGGGGCTGTCGAGAAATTAAATAAATAAATTTCTCTACAGTTTCTTTTTTTGCTTTACACTAGGAAATTTTTCAGAGTGTAAAGTAGAAGGTTTATCCCAATAAGTATTTTTGAATTTTATATCATCGTCTAAAGATTTTAAATATCTTCTTACATTAGCACCTAAACATTCAAGCATAAATTCACAATTCACTTTTGTTAAACCTCTTCTTCGGATTCTATCATAATTCATATTACCTTTAATCTGTCCAAAAGTTCCTTCACTTTGAATACTTCTGTTTATTCTCATTTCTATTCCTTTGGGACTTAATAAATTATTTCTTGCCTCTTCTTTTAATAATTCATATTCAGGATTTAATTCTACGATTCTATAATCTTTATCTTTATTTTCTTGTTTTAATTTTGCTTTACATTTGTAGGAAAATTTGCAAATATTGCATCCCGAAAATTTATATAATTTGGTATTTTTTTCTCTTTGATGACTAGCAGTAAAATTTATTTCTTCTGCAATATTACCATTTAGGCATAATACTCCATCATCAAATGTAAAAAATAATTGAGGACGTTTTCCCGTTGATTCTCCTTTCCAATTTTGAAATTTTACATAATTATTAATATCATTTTCTTTTAAAAATAGATAATTAACAAATATTCCATACCCTGAATCAGCACATAAATTTTTAGGATAACTACCATAATACTTTTTATATAAATTTAATAATGGAATAAGAGTATAGTAATCCGTTCTTTCTTGAAAAGCTCCATACATCATAATTAATCCACTAGATAGTAACGTTTGAAAATTATAGCCGGCATGAAAATCATGACTTGATTTGGAATAGTAATCTTCTTTTAAAACCATTGCCGTTGCATCTTTATCTGTTTTATAGTATGAATTCCTTTTTCCGCAAATTTCTTCTTTTTCTTCGTAATCTAATACCTTTAACAGATATTTCCATCCTAATTTATAGTTTTTTTCTTCTTTACTTAATCTTTTTCCTTTAGCATCTAGAACTTTAATAACATCAATATTATTTGTCTTAGCATATTCATCTAATATTTTCTTTAGTTTATAACTTTTTATAAATTTATCATTTTCTATATATTCATTATAATTTATTTCTTTAAAATATTCTTTTATTTTCTCGTTTAATCTAGTATGATATTTAGTAGGTTTCCACACAAATTTATATTTATTGGCATTTGCTTCTACTTTAGTTCCATCAACGAAAACATCTGTTACGTCTAAATTTAATTCTTTTATGATTTGAATATTAATTAAAGCAAAAATTTCATATTGATATGGTAAAATATAATCATTGATAAAATTTCCTATAGTAGAATGATCTGGAATTCTACCTTCCATTATATATATAACTCTAACATCAAACTTACATTTATCTTCAATATCTCTTAAACTTGCATTAAATTTTGCAAAGCAATAAATTATAGCAGCAAATAAATTATATATATTATATCCATAACTTCCAGTTTCTACTTTACATATTTTCTTTTCTTGCTTTACATTTTTTATAATTATGGCTACTCCAGATTTTTCTAAAATATTCATAAATTTATCTATTTTTTTATATTCCTCAAACATTTCGTTTGAGGAAACTAGAAAAAAATTGTTTTTTATGGTAAAATAACCCATGTGATACCTCATTTCCTTGAACAAGAATATTGTATCACAATCAGTCTTGAAGTCAACTGCTTCAAGGCTTTTAACATTATTAAAGTAGTAAAAAATAAAAAAAGACTATCGAGAATTTTAATTATTTAATTTCTCGACAGCCCCTTCTAAACTCATATAAATTTTAATTTGCATTATATACTTTTTAATTTTTTATTAGCTCTTGCTATCATATAGATAGACATAGCAGTATTTATTAAGCAAGTAACACCACCCATTATACTAGTCATGATAATTTTAAAACTATTATCATTTGTTCCAAACTCTGATACCATTGCAACTTCTAAAGAAATCATGGAAATCATAGCAACAGTTAAGTTAATACATTTACTTGATGCTAAAAGTGGACTATGATCTTTTCGATATTTAACAACATTTATAATTGCACTTATAATTAAATAAAAATCATAGATAGCAACTATATAAATAATAAAACCTGCATAAGTTATCTTTCTATTTTGTTTAACTATTAAAACTATCATACCAGACAATATTAAATTTAGAAATAATAGAATTATACCAGTTGATTTTAGTTTTTTATATTCCCTTTTTAAATTTTTTCTAACTTCATTTTTTATATCTTTTACAATCGATAACTTCATTAAACAAAGAATCAAATAATAAACTGCAAAGGTAATAAACCACCAAGACATATAATATATTCCTGTTACCAGTTTAAAAATACCATAAAGAAAATTAATTAATGTAGATAAAGTTAGAATTATTTTAGTTATTAATAATTCATGTTTCTTATATAAATAATAAGTTTTAGAACTTTTGATAGCATTATTACTAAACTCACAGACTTTATAAAACCAAATACAAAAGATAACTAGAGCATAAGTAGATAAAAGGTAACTAACATAAGCAAGTAGAGTTTCTTCTAAATGACAACTAAAAACATAAATAAGTAAACTAAAAGCCAAATTAAATGTAATAAATCCTATTATTTTGTTAGGAAAAAACAATTTATTTAATATTTTTTTCATAACTAATCTTTATTACTTTTTAAATAAGAATATATTGGATAGTTAAATACACAAATAAGTAAACCAATAATACCAGTTATAATACCAATTAATAAATCTGTTTTAGATGGCTCACCTACCATTACTTTACTCATACCAAATCCCATTATTAAGGCTCCAACTATTCCTATAATCCAGGTAAATACAATACCCCAGTTGATTGGACCATGTTCTTTTTTAGGATGATTGCTTCTATAAACTGGAATAATACAAAGTAGAATAATAAATCCTAAAATGGCAACAACTACTCCTACTTTAAATAAATCCCATTCAGGTATTAAGCACATACACATACCTACTGCAAATACCAAACCTCCTATAGTTCCTAAAATAATTTCTAATAAAGTTTCCTTTTTCATTAATTTTACCTCCCTATAACTTTATAAATTATATTTTTGTCTTTCCTCTTGTTCTTTTTGTAATCTTTTTTTAGCATCTTCGATTGTCTCACCATCTTTTTTTAAGAAAGTATCAACAAATTTATCTTCAACTTTCTTATATCCTCCAACAACTGTGTCCTCAATTTTTTTGTAGCCTTCAACGACAGCATCTTCAATTTTCTTATTGGCATCTACAATTTTAGACATATAATCACTTCCTTTCAATAATAAAACACTTGTCTTTTTATTACAATTCTAGTATAATCTATTTAAAAGACAAATACAATCAACAATTTATATTACTTTGTCTAATTAAAGGAGTGAATTATGAATACACCAAATAATAAAAGAAGAAAAGAAACCAGAGATAAAATTAGTAAAGTATTTATAACTTTACTACAAACAAAAGAAATAACTGAAATATCTGTTACTGATATTTGTAAACTTGCTAAAATAAATCGTTCTACTTTTTATGTTAATTATCTTGATATTTATGATTTAAGAGACAAAATTGGACAAGATTTAGAGCAAGATGTTTTTTCTTTATATCAAGAAGAAAGAGATACTAATCATAATTCAAATAATTTTTTAAAACTATTTAAACATATAAAAGATAACCAACTATTTTATAAAACTTATTTTAAGTTAAAGATGGATCAGAACTTTATCACTCAAGAATACGATTATAACTTATCAAAAGAATTATATGATGATAAGTATATAGATTATCATATGGAGTTTTTTAAAGCAGGACTTAATGCTATTATCAAAAAATGGCTTAGTAATGGTTGCAAGGAATCACCCGAAGAAATAGAGAGTATATTAAAAAGCGAATATTCAAATAAAAATAATAACAAGAATTAAACTTGATATTATTTTTATTATACAAATTACTATTTATCTTATAACTTAATATTTAAGAATATAATAAATAACATATACCCAACTCATTAGTCCATGAATAATAACCCAACCAACTGAATGCCAATTAGCATAACTAATTACCATTGCTAATGCACTACCAAAAGTTATTCCTGATTTAACACTTGTATTAATAACCTCTTTTTTACTATTCTTATTCATAATTACATCCTCTTACAAATTACTATTTATTTTCACTAGATACTATAACCATTCTTTGTATTTTCTTATATATAGTTTTTTAACAATTGTTACTAATAATATATAAATTGCTATTAAAATTAATGTCCATATGTAAAATTTTATTGGTAAAATTGTAAATCCAAATGTTGGTATAGTAGAAAATAGAATAGGTATTATGATTGTTAATATTGCTGATGCAAGTGTTAAGACTGATAAACTTGTTGAGGCTTTTGAATCTATGAATGGTCTTTTACTTGTCCTAACATTATGAATAACTAAAAGTTCTGTTAATAAACATAATACAAACCATGCTGTTTGAAAATATGTTTGTTTATCTAAAGAATTATATCCTAGAGCAAACCAAAAGATAATGAAAGCTAATGTATCAATAACAGAAGAGGTTAAACCCATGACAATCATAAACCTAGAAATACCTTTAGTATTCCATTTTTTTGGTTTCTTTAAAAATTCTTCATCTACATTATCATAAGGGATTCCAATTTGAGAAAAATCATAAATAAAATCCTGAAATAACATTTGAATTGGTAGTAGTGGTAAAAATGGCAAAAATATAGAAGCAATCATAATTGAAAATACATCTCCAAAGTCATCTGATAAAGCCATTTTCATATATTTAATAATATTTCCGTATACCTTTCTTCCTTCTATGATACCATCATATATTACTCCTAAACTTTTTTTCAAAAGAATAATATCACTTGCTTCTTT
>CANRDV010000057.1 GCA_947629475.1 uncultured Bacilli bacterium | reverse complement strand
GATAGGCTGGAGATGGAAGCATGGTGACATGTTGAGTTGACCAGTACTAATAGATCGAGGATTTAATCATAATTGTTTAATTTGATGAGTACGTTATCCAAGTTTTGAAAGAACTATTCAAAATATATTTTCTTAGTGATTATAGCGAAGAGGGTACACCTGTTCCCATCCCGAACACAGAAGTTAAGCTCTTCAACGCCGACGATAGTTGTTAATGCTAAAATAGGAAATCGCTAAGAATTTTTTTTTGTAAAAAAATGTGTAAACTTATAAAAATATGTTGTCTATCATATTTTTTTTGTGTATAATGATAGTGGTGATAGAAATGGAATATAAAATTACATCTTATAATGAGAGAGATACAGCAACAGTTGCTGAAAATTTGGAATCTGAAAAGTTTCCTAATATGGTTATTTGTTTAATGGGAGATTTAGGAAGTGGTAAAACTATTTTTACGAAAGCTTTTGCTAAAGCAACCGGAATTGAAGAAGAAATTACTTCCCCAACTTTTAATATTATAAAAGAATATCCTGAAGGTGAACTTCCTTTATATCATATGGATGTTTATCGTTTAGAAGATTCGCGTGAAGATATTGGAATTGAGGATTATTTTGATAAGGGTGGAGTTACCATTATTGAATGGGCTGATATGATAAGAGATAAATTACCTGAAGAGAGACTTGAAATTAAGTTTAAAGTAATTGATGAGAATACAAGAGTTTTAAAACTAATTCCTTATGGTAAAGTTTACGAAGATATCTGTGGAGTTATTTCATGAAATATTTTTATATAGATACATCATCAAGTTATCTATATATAGCAATTCTAGATGGAGAAAAATTATTTGAAGTTAAAAAGAAACTTGGAAGTGATATGTCCAAGTATGCTTTAAGTGAAATTTCTGAATTATTTGAGAAAGCTAATTTAGAACCTTTAGATATTGATAAGATAATTGTGGTTTCTGGACCTGGTTCTTATACTGGTATTAGAATTGGAATGACATTTGCTAAAATCATGGCTTATACTTTAAAGAAAGAGATAATTAGTATTACTAGTTTAGAAGCTATGGCTTATAGCATGGATTCTAAAAGTGTAGTTGTACCCGTTATTGACGCGAGACGCGGCTTTGTCTTTGCTGGAGTTTATGAAAATTTTTTAAATATCATGGAAAATCAATATATTAAGTTAGATGAGTTAAAAGAATATTTAACTAATTTAAAGAAAGAATATATCTTTGTTGGAGAAAGTTCTAAATTTAAGGATATAGAAGTAGCAGAGTATGAACCAGATTTTCTAAAAATAATTAATATAGTTAAAGATAGAGACTCTGTTAGCCCTCACTCAATCGAACCTGAATATTTAAAGTTAACGGAAGCCGAAGAGAATTTAAAAGGTATTCATTATGATAATTGATTTAAATGAAGATGATAAAGAGATAATTGAAGACTTAGAAACTAAATTTAAAGAAATATTTAATGTATCGATTCTTTATGATTTTAATAATAATCCTTATACCAAATATTTAGTTTATTTAATAGATGATAAGGCTGTTGGATTTATTAATTATTATTTTATCTATGATCGAATAGAAATTGTTAATTTTAATGTTTTAGAAGAATTTCAAAATCAGCATATAGGAAGTAGTTTACTTGAAGAATTAATTGATATATCCAAATATAATAAACTAATTAATATAACTTTAGAAGTGAGAGAAGATAATAAAAAAGCTATTTATTTATATTCAAAATATGGATTTAAAAAGGTAGCGATTAGAAAAAATTATTATAATGGAATAAATGCTTTATTAATGGAAAAAGAGATGATGTAAATGAAAGATGTTTATATACTAGGAATTGAATCTAGTTGTGATGAGACTAGTTTTTCAATTGTTAAAAATGGAGTAGAAGAGATTAGTACAGTTATTTCTACTCAAATTGATATTCATAAGCAATATGGAGGGGTAGTGCCTGAGATTGCAAGTAGAGCGCATATTAAAAATATTACTTTTGTCTTAGATGAATGCTTAAGTAAAGCCAATATGACTCTTGATGATATTACGGCAATTGCAGTTACCTACGGGCCAGGTTTAATTGGTAGTTTATTAGTTGGTGTTGAATGTGCTAAAACTTTATCTTATTTATATAAAAAGCCACTTATCCCGGTTCATCATATTGCAGGACATATCTATGCTAATAATTTAGTTAAGAGATTGGAATTCCCTTTAATTTCCTTAGTTATAAGTGGAGGACACACCGAACTTATTTATATGGAAAAAGACTATTCATTTAAAAAGTTAGGAGCAACCTTAGATGATGCTGTTGGGGAATGTTATGATAAAGTTGCTAAAGTTTTAAATATTGAGTATCCCGGAGGACCTAAGATTGATAAATTAGCAAGTATGGGAGAAGATACTTATGAATTACCAATTCCTTTAAATGATGACTCATATAACTTTAGTTTCAGTGGATTAAAAAGTGCGGTTATAAATCTTGTTCATAATGAAGAGCAAAAAGGAAGGGAAGTTAATAAAGAAAATTTAGATTGTTCTTTTCAAGAAGTTGTAATTAAATCTTTAACTAAAAAAACGATGAAAGCTTTAAGAGATTATAATGTTCATAACTTAATTTTAGCAGGTGGAGTTTCGGCAAACTCCGGAATTAGAAAGAAATTTACCGAGTTATGTGAAGAAAATAATATTAACTATATATTTCCAAGTATTAAATATGCAACTGATAATGCAGCTATGATTGCAACGGCAGGTTATTATGCTTATCTTAAAGGAGATAGATGTGATTTAACTTTAAATGCAACTTCAAGTTGTGAACTAAAATAAGAAAAATGCAGTTTGAAATTAACTGTTTTTTTTGTATTCAAAAATGCTGCATTTTACTTGACAATCCTAGAAAAAAGTGATATAATTTAGAAACTTACTCCCAAAAGTGGCAGTTAAGTTGCATATTTTTTTGGGGAAAGAAATAAAATAGAAAGAAGGGTTATATATGTCAGATTATTATAATTTAACGAAAGAACAATTTAGAAATTTACCAGATAATAACTTAATTAACTTTAATAATCTTAAAGTTAAAGAAGTATTAATTAAGATTGCTTTATGTAGATTAATGGGAATTCCGTTTGTTATAAGAGCAATTGATATTGATGATACTTTAAATAAAACTGAACCTCTTATTCAAGAAAATCTAAAAAGTATTGATTATACAGTTACTCAAGAGTATTTTGATAAAGAGATAAAGGGACTTCCTGGTAAAGAAAAGAGAGCTTTTATTGAAGAATTTTATAAGAACTTAGATGAAGTATTAGAACAAAGAAGAGTTGGGGAAAAGAGAATTAACTATCGAGATATTCATAGACCTGAAAACTTATTTCCTAATACAATTAAATATTTAGGACAATTAACTAAAGAATCTAATACTGATAAAGTGTATGAATTATTTTCTTTATTTAAAGATGGTTATGATGTTTCTTTAGAACCAGTTACTTTTAATATTTTATTAACACATTATAACCCTGAAGAAGAATCAATTGTTAAATTCAGAACTTATTATGACTATGCCCCTGGTTTAGATGCTATTATTCCGGTTCGGTTTTATGAAGTAGATTATAAACCAGACTTAGAACGAGAAATGAGTAATAAGGCTGTTAGATTAATTGATACCTTTGGGTTAACTCGTGAAGAATTTTCAAGATGTACTTTATATGAAAATAGTGATAGAGTTCGTAAACTATGGATGAAATTAGGAGGATTTTCAGTTAAATTTTTACCAGATGGATATCCTTTTGTAGGACCTAGACTAACTCCGGAAGAGAAAGAGGCTTATACATTATTTAACTTTGAAAGAATGATTACTTCAATTGAACCTGAATGGTTAGACTATGTAGATGAATTAAATAGATATGATAGAAGTCATGGAATTAAATCCGATAATTACATGGAAGTTGATGAAGAATTAGCAAGTAAAGTATTTTATAAGATTTTATAAGGAGGCTTATTTGAATACAACAACTTTGCAGTACCTAGAAAATTTATTTAAAGAATATCAAGCCATAAAAGGAACTAAAAGTTGTACTTCGATGTTTGATAATAGTTACTTAAGATGGCTTGAAGCAAGAAAATATTATTTAGAAGTTTATAAGAAATGTTTAGAAGAAGCGATAGGATTAGACAATGTTATTTTAGAACTTGATAAAGGAAATTTGGATAGTATATCTAATTTGGATAGTAAAATAATTTTATTAACAAAATATGTGGATACTTTTAAAGATAGTTATAGTAAAAAGATGGATAAAAGAGAAATTATAAATGGTAAATTAAAAAGAGATAAAGATACTATTATAATTGAATCTATTTCTAAAACTTTGGAAGTTCCTAAAACTAATACCTCTTATTGTGTTACTTCTAATCCTTATAATTTTAAAACTTCAAGTAATAATTTATATTTATTAAGTGAAATGGGGTTTAATATCCTAATGGGAATATATGGTTATATTGGGGATAAAAATTTAGATTATAAACTTAATAAATTAAAAGAATTCCAAGAGGTGGTCTCTGGAAATCTTTATCAAAGAACAATTAATAATACATATGTTGCCTTTGTTAAAAAGAAAGGTAGTATGAAATAATTATTTAGATTTATTAATTTCTACTAGTGCATAGATATTAGGTGCTAGTTTTTCTTTTTTATAATTAACAAGCGAAGCAACTTTTTCAGGAGAATATCCTGCATTTAAGGCTGTAAAGATAGTCTCACATAAGTTTTCAGTATAACTAACTTTACCATTTTCATAGTCAACACCACAGTAAATGTTATTATCATATGGAATACCAAGTAAATGAGGCTGATTAAAAACAAAATTAGGATTTTCTTTTATTACTTCTTGAACTATTCTTATATATGTTCCAATATTTTCGTCGCTACAATGGATAACAACATTATCTCGTCGATTAATAGATTGATTGTTGTTAACTTTAAAAGAAAAATCTTTTAAGTCTTGATTTAAAGCAGCAAGTAGAAATTCATTAGCAAATGCGTGAAGTGATGAATTATCAATACTCAAATATATTTTAATATTTCTTTCAATTTTCCTAGCAGTATTTGTTTCAACTGGAATCCAATGTTTAAAAAGTCTTTCTAAGTTATCTTTCATTTTTTCTAACTTGTCTGGGTTTACCCTCGTAAGTTTTTCCCAATAAGCTCTAAGGCTTTCTGCATTAATATTATTAGTTGTGCCATTAAGAAGAGAAAAGCTTATAATAAATTTTTTAAAATCTTCTTCATTAAATTGACTATTCTTATTAGGTATTATTATTAAATCATCATATAACATATCAGGTGTAAACCCTTTAAAATTTTTTAAAATATTTGCAAGTTCCTTATTCATGTTCCCTCCTATGATATAAATATTATAACACTAAACATATTAAATTAGCAACAAAAAAGAAAGTCTTAATAGACTTTTCTCTTAATAATAAATGTTGGTATTAGAATAAGGTGGATATGGATAAGGTCCTGGTCCGCCATTTGGGAAGTAAACAGGAATTGGACCTTGATTATTATAATTAGGTCTTCCGATTAAATAACCTCCAACACCTCCTAATAAAAATGGTGCTAAAAATCCACCTCCAATGAATCTATCGCCAGATTGATAAGTTGTTGACGTATAATTTGAATAATTTTGAGGATAATTTGACTGATTTTTAAAATTTGTTGGTTTATAATACCTATTTTGTGGTATATTATAATTAGTATACATAAAATACTCCTTTCCAAGATATTTTATGTAACAAAGAAAGGAATGTTAAAAATGGAAAGAATTGAAAAGTTAAGTGGAATTATAGTTAATCATAGTATTCAAGTGAAGGAGGGAGAAAAAGTATTAATTACTTATCAAAGTGATGAGACAATGCCTTTAGTTAGAAGCTTAGTTGATGATATTTTAAAACATAAAGGAATACCTACGATTAAGTACATTGATCCTGAAATAAGTAATTTAGTTAAAGAAAACTTAAATGATGGTATTATTGAGAATAAAAAGAATACTTTAAAATTTGAAGTTGAAGAATATGACTCATTTATTCAAATTAAATATACTTTAAGTGATTATTATGACAGGAATGTTGATATTGAAATGAATAATAAGTTAAAGAAAGCTTTAAGTAAATATAAAGATATTCAAGTCAATAAGAAAAAATGGGTTTTATTAAATTATCCTAGTCCAATTGATGCTTATAAAGCTAAGATGACGAATAAAAAGTTCTTTGACTTTGCTTTTGATGTTATGACAGTTGACTATGATATGATGTATAAAGATATGTTACCTTTAAAGAAATTAATGGAGAAAACCGATAAAGTAAGAATTAAAGGGGAAAATACGGATATTACGTTTAGTATTAAAGGACTTCCAGCCATTATTTGTTCAGGGGAATCTAATATCCCAGATGGAGAAGTCTTTACAGCACCTGTCAAGGACAGTGTCAACGGAACAATTACATTTAACACCGAGTCTCCTTATGATGGCTATGTCTTTGAAGGAGTTAGCTTGACATTTAAAAATGGTAAAATAGTGGAAGCCAAGTGTAAAAACAATTCAGAAAAATTAAATGAAATTTTAAATACTGATGAAGGGGCTAGATATGTTGGAGAATTTTCTTTTGGGTTAAATCCAAAGATATTAACACCTATTGGGGATATTTTATATGATGAGAAGATTGGCGGAAGTATTCACTTTACACCAGGTTCTGCTTATAAAGAATGCTTTAATGGAAATACCTCTGATATTCACTGGGATATGGTTTTAATTCAAAGGAAAGATTATGGTGGAGGAGAAATTTACTTTGATGATGTGTTAATTAGAAAAGATGGTTTATTTGTTCTTCCGGAACTTAAAAATTTAAATTATGACTTAAGATAATGAAAAAATTATCTTTTTTCTTTATTCTTCCTTTATTTTATGGTATTATATTTATGTAGTTATGGAGGTAGTCATGGAAAAATTAGCTTTTAAAAATAAAAATGAAAATTTACTTAAAGTAAGTTTCTCTAAGGCTTTAGCCGATGATGATTTTAAAGAATTAGTAGATAGTTTAGATATCGAAAGTAATGTAAAAATGCAATATACATCAAGACTTATGGAAGCAGCAAAGGAATATAAGAATTGTAAAAATTGTAAAAACTTATTTGCTTGTAAAAACCAAATGAAAGGGTGTTCTCTTACTCCCAAAGTTTTAGGGGACGGATTAATATTTTCTTATGTTAAATGTAAATACAAAGTAGATATGGAAGAAAAAATGGCTTATTCTAATAATATCTATTTCTATGAAATGCCTCTTATATTAAAAGAAGCAAGTTTTAAAAATATTTATAAAGACGATAAAAATAGACTTGAAATAATTAAAAAAATAAAAAACTTTTATGATAAATATAAAGAAGGAGAAACTCCGAAAGGAATTTATTTAACGGGTAATTTTGGGTCTGGCAAATCTTATTTAATTGCGGCACTATTTAATGAACTGGCTAAACTTGGAAAAAGAAGTGCGATTATCTACTTTCCAGAGTTTTTAAGAAGTCTAAA
The DNA here is from genome assembly GCA_947629475.1 of uncultured Bacilli bacterium. Lineage (GTDB taxonomy): Bacteria > Bacillota_I > Bacilli_A > RF39 > UBA660 > RUG591. Next base: position 3,255 of record CANRDV010000057.1, on the reverse strand, counting down.
AGCAGGTTTTCAAGATAGTAGTGAATATAAAGAGTTATTTGATGGAGTTATGAAGTCACCATTACTATTGATTGACGATATCGGAGCAGAACGCTTAACTGACTGGGCACGAGATGAAATACTTGGAACAATCCTACAATATAGAATGGACAATAAACTACCAACTTTCTTTACCTCAAACCTTAATCTCCAAGAATTAGAAAGCCATTTACAAATTACAAATGCATCCTACAACAAAGTCAAAGCCAGAAGAATTATGGAAAGAATTAACTATCTAAGTGAAGAAGTAGTTTTAATTGGAGTTAACAGAAGAGGTGAATAATGGATAAGAGTTTATCAAGAATTGAAGAAAAAATTTACACATCAACTGATGTTTTATCATGTATGAAGAATCTAAAACTTGACCCAGACTCTTATTTTTCTTCAATGTTAGATATCTTAAAAGAAGAAATAATTAATTATAAAGAAGGGTATGATTATACTAACTTAAAGAAAGTTGCTAACTATATAAAACATACCTATAGTAAATTAAAACTTCGAATTAAAGGAGATTATCGAAAAGAAATACTAAGTATAATTAGAATTTATAAAAAAATGACAATAGTTGATAACTATGAAGATGCTTTAGTATTTTTCCTAGTTGCAAGTACCTTAGAAAGTATCTTTAAACCATTAGATAAAGAAGTACCTGAAGAAGTTTTAGATGAAAGTCCTTATATACCACTACTTGCTAATTACTTATTTATATCTTTAAAACTAGAATACATTGATAAAATATTAAAATTAGATTCTAATTTATTAAATATTAAAATAGATAATAAACCATTATTTGAAATGGTTATAGACTATTATTTAAAAAGTTTAAGTGAAAATAATAAATATCAAATATCTTTTTATGAAAGAGTAATTAATAAGTTTTTAATAAATGATAACTTTAATTTAGATAATAATTTAAAAGATATAGTTATAAAGAAAATATTAAAATTTATAAATAGTAAGAATATAAATAGTTTATATTTAAAAAATATTAAATTAATAATTGAAAGTATAAGAGATAAGAAAGATTTATTTAAAATGTTTAATATTAATAATCAGAATGTAAGTATTAGTAATCATGAAAAAGAAAGATTAGAGTTTCCTAAAGAATTAAGTACAAGATTTAAATTAAATGATTATATAATAACAATAGATGATATATCATCAACTGTTTTAGATGATGGAATTTCAGTTTCATTTTTAGATAATGGAAATGTTTTATTTAAAGTTCATATAGCAGACCCCCTTGCAGTTCTTGACTATAAATGTGATTTAATTCAGGATGCTAAACAAAAAACAACAACAATTTACTTGGAAGATAAACAAATTCCAATGATTGACTATGGACTATCTTCTTATGATTTATCTTTAGTAGAAGGACTTGATAGATATGCTAAAACCTTTTGTTTTGAGTGTGACAAGCATGGTAATATTTTAAAAACTTATTTTCTTAATACAATTATAAATGTTTCTAAAAGAGAGACTTATAAAGGAATAGATGCTTTGTATAATAAAGGTGGTAGTAATAAAAAAGAAGAAGAAGTATTATTATTTTTAGAAAACTTTATTAGTAAATTAAAATCTAATTTTAAAAGAGTAGAACGATTTATTGAATATGAATCTAATGATATTTTAGAAACTAAAATAAAAATCGGGGGATTTGCTACCAATTTAGTTACTTATTCAATGTTATTAGTTGGAAGAAGTGTTGCATCTTGGTTTAATAAAAATGGTTATCCATATTTATATAGATGTCATACTTTAGACTTAGAAAATAGGGAGTTAGTAGAAAATGTTATTAATAAATTATCTAACAATACTTGTTTAAAAGATTTAAATAATTTAAAAGGTAATACACCAAAATCATTTTATTCAAAAAATAATTATGGACATTTTGGACTTGGTTTTTCTAGTTATTCCCATGTAACTAGTCCTTTAAGAAGATTTTCTGATATTATAAATATGTATGCTCTTAACACTTGTTATTTTGATATACCTAATGATTTTAAGATACGTGAATTAGAAAAAGAAATAGATAATATTTATAATTTACTTAACTTAGAAAGAAATACAGTTGAAGACTATGTTATAAAATATGAGAAAGAAAAAGTAAAAAAAGATTATAGTTTAATTTCAAAAAATTAATAAAAATAATAAAACTTATGTTATACTATTATAGAGGTTAAGTAGTATGACAAAGTTTTATTATACATGTACTAAAGATAAAGAATTAATAGTAAAATCTTTTAATAAAGTAGCAAAATTAATATTTGGTTCTAATAAAGAAGAATTAAGAAATTTTATAAACTTTTATCAAGATATAGTTAAAGAAATTAGTATTTATCCAGCTGATTATGAAGATGAAAATATTCGTTATAAAGTACCAGGTATATGTAGAATAGATAAAGATAAAAAAATCGTAATTGAAATGTTAGGTTTTAATAAAGCAAAGAACTCTGATTATAACTTTATTAAACATGAAGCTATTCATGAATTTACTCATTCATTTGCTGATTTATTACCATTTATGTATGAATCTAAAAAAGAAATAATTAGGGATAATATTAAATATCAAACTCATATGGGTTTAATAGAAGAGACTAGTCTTAAAACTGGACGTCTTGTAGGACAACATTATTATGGTAAAATGTTTAATGAAACAATGATGGATTTGATTTCTTTTATTAGTGAAGATAATAGCAAAATAGATGATATTTTATATGCTCCAAGTTATATTACTAAGGTTGAAACTGATTATTCTTTATTTTATCCTTTAACTAAACTTATGATAGTGGCTTTTTCTAATAAAGTAGATGTTAATTATTTAGAATTTATAAAAAACAAACAAGGTATTTTTGATTTAAAAGAAAGTGATTATTATTTAAATGATTTTTTATATGGTATTTTATTTAATCCTTTACATATAGAAATTAACTATGATAAATATATGGGTAGTGGGAGTTATCTTGAATTATGCCATACTTTAGATAGAACATTTAGTATTTGTGTTAAAAATAATAAATTAAATAAAAGTAATTTAAAAGAATGTTCTCTTTTAATAAAAACATTCTTTAAGTTAAAATGTAAAGATTATTTAGATAATGATATAATGTCTAAGAAAGATATAACTAAGTTAGTAATAAGGGGCTGTTACGAAATTAAGTGATTGATTTTGTTACAGTCTCTTTTTCAATTCCTTGTAAACTTATCTAATTATTT
>CANRDV010000056.1 GCA_947629475.1 uncultured Bacilli bacterium | reverse complement strand
AAAGGCTACTTTCTATTCTTCCTTAATTCATGTTGGCTATTAAATTATATCACACTTTTAGTTTCCGAACAAGTCTATTGTTTTTGCTGGAGAAATAGATGTTAATAAAAAAGGGGAATATTTGCATTCATTCAAATATTTGTATAATAAAATGTTAGTTTTAGAGAAGATGAGTACACATTTAAAGTGTAAAGAAAGTATTAATGCAATAAATAATGAATTACAAAAATTAGATGAATTTATTAATGAAAACTTATACCATGGAAATGATTATTTTAGTAGTAGTGAACATAAAGAAAAGATTCCTAATATTGTTTGTAATATTGAAAATAATCTTGATAATATAATTTTAAAAATTTATAATTAATAAGGTTAGGAATTTTAATAAAATAGAAATTGACTAAATTAGTTATAGAAAAATTTTCTTAGGAAATTTCTTAGGATGTTTCTAAGCATACATCTATAAATGGATGGAATATCTGTTTCTTTTATATATCAACAATAACTTATTTTTTCTTCCTGTCAACTATTTGCTAGAAGACTATTAAAAAGAAATATGAAATTTTACCCGGAAAATTACCCGGAAAATTTAAATAAAATTGTTGTATTATTTAAGGTTTTATTATATAATATTTTTATCAAAAAGAGTTTCAATGTAATTTATATAAATTAAATTATTTGGAATATAAATGGAGGTTAAAATGAATAAAAAAGTACATTTAATCATGCCTATGGGAGGAGCTGGTTCCAGGTTCTTTAAAAATGGATATGTTATCCCTAAACCATTAATTGAAATAAATGGTAAACCATTTTTATATTGGGCAACTATGTCAATTAAGAAATATATTGATTTAGAAGATATAACCTTTGTTATTCTTCAAGAACATATTGACAATTATGAAATTGATAAAGTTATTTTAAAATACTTTCCAGATGCTAAATTTGTCGTATTAAAGGAAATGTTTAAAGAAGGACCAGTTTTAACTTGTAGGGAAGGACTTTTGAATATCAATGATGACCTACCAATTATCTTTAATGATTGTGACCATTATTTTAAGAGTAGTAGTTTTAATGATTTTTGTAATAGTGAAGATAAAGAAATGGTTGATGGAGCTTTATTAACATTTGAAGCTAATGACCCTAAATTTAGTTATGTTGAATTAGGTCAAGATGGAAATGCTAAAAGAACAGTTGAAAAAGAAGTTATTAGTAATAATGCTATTTGTGGAGCTTATTATGTTAAAAATAAAAAAATATTCTTAGATAGTGTTTCAGAATATCTTAATAATTGTAATTATAAAGAATATTTTGTAAGTGGTATTTATAATATAATGATAAAAAATGGTTTAACTATTAAAAACTTTAAAGTAGACTTCCATATTCCATTTGGAACTCCAGAAGAATATGAACTTGCTAAAAATAGAAGTGAATTTGAGGAAATAAAATGATTTATTTAACATTAATTCTTGCAATTATTTTTATGGTACTTGGACATTATTTTAAAGTTTATAGGTTAAAACAATTTATAGAAATTTATGAAAAACCTAATACTAGAAGACTACTTCAAGCTTTATCAATAAGTTATGTTATTAATTTCTTTGTTCCCTTTCGCTTAGGAGATGTCTTTAGAGCTTGGTGGGCTGGAAGGAAAATGAAAAATGGATTATCTTTTTCTTTAACAACAGTTATTGTTGATAGAATTTTAGATATTATAGTAGTTGCTTTAATCTTTTTTGGTTTTTATTTAATAGGTTTTAGAGGAAAAGCAATTGAAAGTTCTATTTACTTTTATATAATAGGTGGTTCTATTATCTTAATATTATTATTTTTAGGGATGAAATTTAGTAAATATTTAAAAATATCAATTATGAAAATTGCTAGAATATTTAATACTAATATTGAACTTAGAATCTTAAAATTTACTTGGTATATGATTACTGCTTTTAAAGATTTATTAACTAAGTTAAAAAAGAGTAAATTATTAATTAATACAATAGTTATGTGGTTCTTTTACTTAGGTTCTTATTCTTTATTTGCTTTAACTATGCGTTATTCAGGAAGTAATACAAGTTTAGTTGATATTTTTACTTTATTATTTTCTAAAAATAGTTTTGATATTTCAACTGGTGCATTTTCAATTAATAATATTTATATGGTAATTTATTTATTAGTACCATTAGTTATCTTATTAATTTTATCTTTATTTAAAACAAAAGAAAAAAGTAAAAATTATGTTAAAAATAAATACTTAGAATTATTACCTCAATTAAATTCTTCAGATAAATTAGTATTCTTAGAAGGATACTTTAGTGCTCGTTCAAGAGAATATTTTAATAACTATGTTATGTTAAATCGAGATATTTCAATTATTCAAGATTTTTCAGCAGGTAGTAATGCTACAACTATGCTTTGTACTTATGATAATAAAATGTTTTTTAGAAAATATAGTTTTGGTTCTGATTCATCTAAACTATATGAACAAATTAAATGGTTAAAAGAACATCAAAAAGATATACCTTTAACAAAAGTTTTAAATGTTAAAAAGGGAGATGGTTATTGCTCATATGATATGCCATATTTTAATAATGCAATTAGTTGTTTTAACTATGTTCATTCGATGCCTATCAATAAATCATGGATGGTTTTAGAAAATGCTCTTGATACAATAGGAAAAAATTTACATACTAAAAATTTAATTAATGCTGATAGTAAAAAAATAGATGAATATATAGAAAGTAAAGTAATAAAAAATTTAAAAAAGATAGAAGATGGTAATTATATTAAACCATTACTTAAATATGATTATTTAATTATAAATGGAAAAAAGTATCATAATTTAAATTATTTTAAAAAATATTTAACCAAAGAATATTTAGAAAATTTATTTAAAAATGATATGTATTCGGATATTCATGGTGATTTTACGATTGAAAATATTATATGTTTTAATGATAAAGATGATTTTTATATAATAGACCCTAATACTGGTAATGTTCATAATTCTCCAAATCTTGATTATGCTAAATTATTACAATCTTTACATGGAGGATATGAGTTTTTAATGAATACAAAAAGTGTTTCTGTTTCAGAAAATAATATTAATTATTTATTTACAAAATCAGTAGTCTATGATGAATTATATAATAAGTATCATAAGTATTTAAGTAGTAATTTTGAAAAAATACAAGTAAAAAGTATTTATTTTCATGAAATAATTCATTGGTTAAGGTTATTACCTTATAAAATAGAGAAAAATGGAGAAAGACAAGTGTTGTTTTATGCAGGACTTATTATAGTTTTAAATGATGTAATAGAAATGTTTGGTGATAAATAATGAAAAAATTAGCAATGATTGATTTAGATGGAACTTTGTTTGATACTAATGAAGTAAATTATTATGCTTATAAAGAAGCTTTAAATGAAAAAGGATTTAGTATTGATTATGAATATTATAAAAATGAATGTAATGGAAGATATTATAAAGTATTTCTACCTAGTATAGTAAATAATGATGAAGAAGTAATGGAATATGTTCATAAAAGAAAAAAAGAATTATATGAAAAGTTTTTAGATAAAGCTATTGTAAACTTACATTTATTTAATATTTTAGAAAGTATAAAAAAAGATTATTATTTAGCAATAGTTACAACAGCCTCTAAGAAGAATACTTATGATATTTTAAAATATTTTAATAAAGTAGAATTATTTGATTTAATATTAACTCATGATGATATAGAAAAATCTAAACCAAATCCTGAAGGGTTTCTTAAAGCATTAGATTATTTTAAAATGGATGTTAAAGATGCAATTGTTTTTGAAGATTCTGATGTTGGAATTGAAGCAGCTAAAAAAATTGGAGTTACAATTTTTAAAATAGAAAATATATAGAAGAATAATCAAAATTAAACACCTAATTTTTTCTTTACAATTTATCTTGTTTTTTTTGTTTGTTACTTGTATAATGTAATATGTGTAGTTTTAATAAATTGAAAGGAAAAATTAATTGCTAGTTTAAAGGTGTTGATATGATTAAAAAGTTAAATAATAAAAAAATAATAGGTGAGACTTCCAAAAAAAGTTTTATTATAAAAACTATAAATTATTGTTTTAAAATTTTAATATCTGGTATTTTTATATTTTTGATATTAAATTTTTGTTGTAATTTTTATTGTAATATTCCATATTATGCTAAAGATTATAAAAATTCTACAGTAACTCCTTATAAATATGAACCAATGGAGAATTTTACTTATGGAATTGAAGGATATGGTTATGGTAGAATTAATAATGATGGATATGTAAATGTAGATGATTATGATTCTAATAAAGAAGTTAATATATTAATGGTAGGGTCATCACAATTTGAAGCTTTTCAAGTTGATATTAGAGATTCTGTTACCTCTAGATTAAATGCAAAGTTAAAAGATAAGTTTGTTTATAATATTGGAATATCAGGTAATTTATTTCCAAAAAGTATAAGTAATTTAGCTCCAGCAATTACTAAATATAAACCAACTGATTATATAATTTTAGAAATGTCAGATGTTAAATATTCAGATAAAGAACTTAGAGAAGTTATTGAAAAAGAAGATGATAATGAAAATAATTCTGAATCTAGTGCTTCCCAAGGGAAAAAGACTAATATTATTAGAAGTTTTTATAACAATAGTTCATTATTAAGGTTATTAATGAGACAAGTAGAAAAGTTAATCAATCGAGAAACTCCTTCTTCAATAGTTGAATCAAAAGAAAAATTTAATGAAAAACTAACAGGAGAAGTATTAAATAAAATAAAGACTATTGTTGAAAACAAAGTTAAAGTAATAATTGTATATCATCCTTCTGTAACTTTAGATTCTGATGGAAAATTACTGCTTTTAAATAATGAAAAAGAAGATGTTGAAAAATTTTCTAAATTATGTCAAGAAAATGAAATTTATTTTCTTGATATGAGTAATAGATTTAAAGAGGAATATGAAAAAAATTATATTTTACCTTATGGATTTAGTAATACATCAGTTGGAACTGGTCATTTAAATAAATATGGTCATGAAATGATTGCTGATGAGTTATATAAATTTATTGAGGAGGTAGAGTAGTATGTCATTTGCATCAATAGACTTTTTAATATTTTTTATAGTAGTAATACTTGGAACATTAATTATTCAAAAGTTCTTTTCAAAAAGAGTAAAAGAAATATTTTTACTTCTTGCAAGCTATTTCTTTTATGGATATTGGGACTGGAGATTTTGCTTTTTACTTTTATTTGTAACAATATCGTCTTATTTTACAGCAAAACATAAAGATAAAAAAGAAATATATATCCTTGGAATCGTTATACCATTAGTTGTCCTAGGTTTCTTTAAATATTTTAATTTCTTTTTAGATTCAGTATCAAGTATAATTGGACATGATTTAGGAATATTAAATATAATTCTTCCTGTTGGAATATCATTTTATACCTTCCAAGCCTTAAGTTATGTAATAGATGTAAAAAGAGGAAAGATAGAAGTAGAAAATGACTTTATAAGATTAGCTTTATATTTAAGTTTCTTTCCCCAACTTGTTGCAGGACCAATTGTAAGAGCAGCCGATTTCTTACCTCAATTGAAAGAGAATAGAAAAGTAACAGCAGATAATGTTAAATATGGTATTCAACTAATGGCATTTGGATTATTTAAAAAGATTGTAATTGCTGACCATTTATCAGTCTTTGTAGATGATGTCTTTAAAGTACCAGTAGCTTTCCATTGGCTAACAATAATTCTTGCAGTTGTTGCCTATTCAATTCAAATATACTTTGATTTCTCAGGATACTCTGATATTGCTATCGGATGTGCAAAATGTTTAGGATATGATTTTAATAAAAACTTTAATTTACCATATATTTCACAAAATGTAACAGAATTTTGGAGAAGATGGCATATCAGCTTATCAACATGGTTAAAAGAATATTTATATATACCCCTTGGAGGAAATCGAAAAGGAAAAGTTAGACAATATATTAATTTATTTATAACTATGTTACTAGGTGGATTATGGCATGGAGCAAGTTGGACCTTCGTTTTCTGGGGTGGTTTAAATGGACTTGCTTTATGTATTGATAAAATGATACCTAAGAAAAAAGAAAAGAATTTGTTTGATAAAGTTATAGGAGTCTTATTAACTTATACATTTATATGCTTTACCTGGATTTTCTTTAGAGCAGATAGTTTTAATAAAGCATGGCAAGTAATAAAAGGAATATTTACTTTCCAAAATGGAATAAGACAACCATTTGTTTGGGCATTTATTGCAATTATATTATTAATAATATTTACAATAGGTGCAATTATAAAATCTCATAAAAATAAAGATAAATATGTAGAAGGATATTATCCTATAGTTAATTTAAATACTATATTAGGATTAACAATATTCTTTGGTGTATTAGTTATAATAGTTTGTTTAGCCTTTAAAGGTGAGCAACCATTTGTATATTTTCAATTTTAGATATATTAATAGTTAGAAAAAGTTTAATTTATAAAAAAATAATATCAAACATGACTCAATAAAATTTACAAAAATTAGCAAAAATAATTTACTTTATAGTACTTACATGATAAAATATAAGTGTCAAAAGGAGTTGATAAAATGAAAAGAGAAATAGCAACCGGAACAGAAGATTTTAAAGAAATAATTGAAACAAATAGTTTATATATTGATAAAACATTATTTATTAAAGAAATAATCGATGATACATCAAAAACAGTATGTTTTCCAAGACCAAGAAGATTTGGTAAAACATTAAATATGTCTATGCTTAATTATTATTTTAATCTTGATTATAAAGATAATAAACTATTTTATGGTTTAAATATATCTGAATTGGGAGAAAAATATAAAGAAGAAGCAAACAAGTATCCAGTTATATCAATTTCTTTTAGAGAATTAAAAGCAGATAATTATAAAGATTTTTTAAAATCCTATAAAGAACTTATGGCAAATTTATTTAGTAATTATGAATATTTATTAAAAAGTAAAGCTATAAATAGTAATGCTAAAAGAAAGATTAATAAATTTATAAATGAAAAAGAGAATGATGGTAATAGACTTGCTAATGCTGTTTCTAATTTGGTAAGATATTTAAGAAAATATTATGATATTAAGGTAATAGTCTTATTAGATGAATATGATGCTCCAATCTTACATGCCTATGAAAAGGGATTTTATGAAGAAGTAATAACTTTCATGAAACAATTATTTGTAACAACATTTAAAGATAATACTGATTTAAGAAAAGGAGTAATAACAGGAATATCAAGGATAAGTAAAGAAAACTTATTTAGTGATGCTAATAATATAGAAGTATATAATATGACAGATTCCAGATATTCTACATACTTTGGATTTACAGAAAGTGAAGTACAAGATGCTTTAAAAGAATATGATTTACTTGATACTTTTGATAATGTAAAAAAATGGTATGATGGTTATTTATTTAATAAGACTATTATTTATAATCCAATTAGTATTTTAAAATATTTAAAAAATGAGGACCATGAACTTATTACTTATTGGACTAATACAGGAGGAGTAGGATTACTTAAGAATTTAATTTATAATGCTAAAGACAAAACTAATTTACTTACGGAATTTGAAGATTTGATAAATAAAGGTTATAAGGAACATGTTGATATAGATTTAAATATGGATTTAAAAAGTTTAAAAGGAGACCCTAATACAGTATGGACTTTATTTATGTTTAGTGGCTATTTAACACCAAGAGAGTATGCAGGTAATCTTAAAAATGTAACCTTAAAAATACCAAATGAAGAAATAAAAGATAATTTAACTAAAATGGCAACTAGTTGGTTTAAAGATGACTTTAAAGGTAATACGATGGTTAGTTATTTAATAAATGGAACAATAGATGATTTTAGAAATGACTTAGAAAGTATTGTTTTAGAAACATTTAGTTATCTTGATGTACCAGGAACTTCTGCATCAGAAGCTTTCTATCATGCATTTGCAATGGGGTTACTAAGAGTAGATAATACTTATTATGAAGTTACAAGTAATAGAGAGTCTGGATTTGGAAGATATGATATTATTTTAAAACCCAAAGTTAATAATATACCTGCCTATATAATAGAGTTTAAACTTGTAGAAGATGATAGTAACTTTGAAAAAACAATTGAGAAAGCATTTGAGCAAATAGAAGAAATGAAATATGAAGTAAGTGTAAAAGATTATGATAAAGTAATCAAAATGGCAATTGCCTTTAAAGGTAAAAAATTAAGACTTGAAACAAGATAGCATACCAATCTAAATTTGGTGTGTTTTTATCTAATAATAAAATATTTACACATTAAAAAATTCTCAGTTTACTTTTGTCCTTATACATGTTAAAATGTTATTAGGAAGGTAAGATTAACATGAAAAATAAATTAAAAAACATTAACATAAAATTAATAATAATAACTATTATACATTTCTTAATAACATTTATTACAGATAGAAATATATTTTTTTTTACTAATATAAATATTGCTAATTATGTATTTTGTAAAATTATTCTTATATTAGTTTTATATTTATTTTGGTCATTTATCTTTAAATTAATAAAAAAAGATAAAAATACAATTAGTTATTTTAAAAAGTTTTTAATATACATGATACCTATTACTATTTTATTAGTCTTATGCTGGCCAGGTAATTGGTTTGGACCCGATGTTGCAAACTTTTATGAATATGCAATTCATGGTAATTACTTATATTATCTTAATTATTTATCATCCGTTTTTTATATAATAGGTTTAATGCTCTTTCCCGTTCCAAGTGGGGCCATCATTCTTTTAACTATCTTTTTTGGAATAATATTTTCTTATCTAACAAAGAACCTTTATGATATTTATAAGAGTAAACTTGTATATTTAATATTAATTCCCTTTTTTATGTTAAATACCTTATTCTATACCTTCTTTGCTAATCGTCCAATTATCTTTGGAATAGCTTATTTATTATTAATTAGTATTATTTTACTTGATAAAATAAAAAAGAAAAATTTAACTACTAAAAAATTAATTGTTTTAATGCTTTTAACTGGAATAGTTGGTTACTTTCGAAGTGAAAGTATTTATTTAGTTCTTGCAATTCCTTTATTTATCTTTATAGTATATAAAATAAAAGTTAATTTTAAAAATATAATTAAAATATTTGGATTTTCTATTCTTGCCTTTTTAATTGTTGCATCTCCTCAGAAGTTATATGAATATAAAACTAAAACTGATAGACCATCATCAAGAAATTTACCAATGTATGTTGGACCACTTTCTTATATGCTAACGATGAATTTAAAAGGGGATAATTTAGAGCGTGATTTAAAAAAAATAGATAAAGTTATAGGAATTGAAGAAATGAAAGAATATCCCTCTTATATTGATACTTTTTGTGTTTGGAACAATAATTGTATAAAGACAACTTATACTAAAAAAGAATATCAAGAATTTCAAAAAGCTTATTTTAATGTAATAAAAAATAATATACCAGAATTTTTATTAACTAAAACTTTAACTTTTGCTAATGCTAGTTGTATATATGGTAATACTTTTTCAACAAAAAATTTATATGATGAAAAGAATAATATGCTATTTAATCGGAAAGACACTAAACCATTTATTAATTACAAAATCCGAAAATTCACATATTCATTTTTAGAAGGAAGATTTGATGATAAATGGCAACCTAATTTATTATATAGAATCTTTAATAATCTCTTTGTAGCTTTCTTAATAATTGGAATAATATTTATATATTCAATTATTAAAAAGAAATTATTTTACTTTTTATTATCAGGAATGTTAATTGGTCACTCAGTTATAGTTTTCTTTACAGCTCCAGCAAGTTATTTTATGTATTACTTTAATGTTTATATAACATCTTTAGTAATTGGAGTTATCTTTCTAATTGATTATATATATTATAAAAAATATAAAAAAAGTTATGTTTTAGAAAAAGATAATAAAAAGATAACTAAGACAGAATCAAAGTTAAAAAAATTACTAATTCAAGCTTTTAAATTCTTTGGAATATCGGGAATAGGATGGTTAATAGATTTTACATCTTATACAATTATGACAAGTATACTTAAAATAGATATTATGATTGCTAATATTATAAGTTCATTTTTAGGAATTACTTTTGTTTATTTAGTTTCAACTAGAAAGTTATTTCAAAATAATAGTAAATATAATTTAAAAGTAAAATATATTGCCTATATATTATATCAAGTTATATTTGTATTATTAGTTTCTTATTTAATGACATTTTTAAAAAAATATTTATTAGGATTTGATATTAAATTAGTAAGTGATTATGTTAATATAATAACCAAAATTGTAGTAACACCATTTACGATGGTAATAAATTTCATAGTCATGAAAAATTTAATAGAAAGGATTTAAGTATGGAAAAGATAATGGTTTTTATACCAATGTATAATTGTGAAAAACAAATAGTTAGAGTTTTAAAACAATTTGATGAAGAAGTTTTAAAATATATTATGGAAATTGTTATAGTTAATAATCGAAGTACTGATAAGGGAGAAGATGCAGTTATTAATTTTAGTAAAGAAAATAAACTAAATAAAAAGATAACTTTACTTAGAAATGATGAAAATTATAATTTAGGTGGTTCTCATAAAGTAGCTTTTGATTATGCAATTAAGAATAAATATGATTATTTAATTGTTTTACATGGAGATGACCAAGGAAATATTCATGATTTATTACCATATCTTAAAAATAAGGAATATAAAAACTATGATTCTTTACTAGGTTCAAGATTCCTAAAAGAATCTAAGTTAGATGGTTATTCCAAGTTTAGAACCTTTGGTAATATTGTTTATAACTTTATATTTTCTATTCTTTTAGGTAGTAAAATAAAAGATTTAGGAGCAGGATTAAATATGTATAAAGTTAAATCTTTAAAAAATAAATATTATCTTAAATATCCAGATAGATTAACTTTTAATTGTTA
>CANRDV010000055.1 GCA_947629475.1 uncultured Bacilli bacterium | reverse complement strand
CAACTTTCGTAAATTGACAAATTGAGTGTAAATAAGTCTGAATTTTCAAAATTGAGCTACTTTCAATTATAATTTTGGAAATTGAGAAGCCAAATGATACAGAAATATCTCAAAATTCAACAATTTGTATCAAGAAAAAACTAAAAAAATTTTTTTTAGTCGGAAAATCAGAAATTGAGCATATTTATATAACAAAATTTAACCCAAAAAAAGAGACTCTTTCGAATCTCAATTTTGTTATTTTTGATAATTACATCCAGCTTCTGAACAACTATTATGACATACATTTTCTAATTTATCTATTGATGCATCATATTGTTGACCATTAGTCTTTGTTTCTTTAGAAGTATAAGTATATTTTTCATCAACCAATTTTGTTTTTTCATTAGCATATCTATCATTTTGGTCAATACAATATCCATTAGTCCATACATGTTGTGTTTTCCGATTACATGCAGCCTTAGTAGTTATTTGAGTATCAATTTTATAGCAATTTTTCTTGTCACTACCATTATAACCATAACCATCGTCACAAGATGCTCTACCACCTTCAGTTACTTTTTTATATCTATAGCAAACTGGCATGATTTCATAAATAGTAACTTTAGCTTTTTTAGATAAAGAATTTTTAGCTCCTGGATTAGTATAAGAAATTGTAATTGTTGCGCTTCCTTGGGCTTTAGCCACTAATTGCTTATTGTCCTTAACAACAACAACTTTTGAATTACTTGATGTTATTTTTACATTTGGAGAAACTGTATCTTTCTCAGTATCAGATATCACTAATTCATATTGAACATCATAAGTATCTCCTACTTTAATTTCAACATTATCCATATTTGTAAATTTAACATCTTCATAAGTTGCCTTATCAGTTCTAACTGTAACTTTAATTTTTGCAGATTTATTTTGAGCTTTAACCGTAATTGTAGTTGTTCCTTTCTTAATTGGAGTTACAACGCCAGTTGCACTATCGATAGTTACAATACTCTTATCGGCAACACTATAAGTGAATATTTTATCAAGAACGCCTAATTTCTTATCATTAGAAGAATCATAAGCACTACAATCTATCGTTGCACTATCTCCACCTTTAATTAAAGACATGGTTGGTCCACAATCAAGTTGGGTTATATTAGCAGGTTTTTCCGTAACAGTAACTTCAAGAGTACCAGTAACAGATGTAGCATCTTCATTAATATAAGTTGCTGTTATTGTTGATTTTCCAGCAGCAACTGGAGTAACTATATTATCTTCAATCGTTAAAACTTCTGGATTAGAACTTGTAAAGGTAACACTAAGTCCAGATGATTTTTTTGTTTTCTTATCTTCAGTTGAAAGTGTATAACCAAGTGTTAAATTTTTATCACCAACTGAAATTATTGAAGTATTATTTTTACCTTTCTTTAAAGTAACATCTAAATTTTTATATATTGGAGGTGCTTTTTCTACTGTAACTTTAACTTTAACAGCTTTTAAATTACGAGCTTTAACAGTTATAGTTGCCTCACCTTTCTTTAAAGCAACAATCTTTCCATCTGTATCTATTTTAATTATTTTTTCATTAGATGACTTATAAGTTGGATTATCATTAGTTGTTATTGCTTGTTTAATTGTAGGGTCAAACTTATCTATTAGTGAACAACTTAAA
Organism: uncultured Bacilli bacterium; assembly: GCA_947629475.1. Lineage (GTDB taxonomy): Bacteria > Bacillota_I > Bacilli_A > RF39 > UBA660 > RUG591. The sequence continues at coordinate 10,052 of CANRDV010000055.1, read as the reverse complement.
ACCTTATCTTTACCTTCGACAATAGTAAGTTTATTAGAATTTTCACATTCTATTTTATTAGGTACAAATTCTTCAGATACGTTTAATACTAAAACACCCTTATAAACTTTTGGATTCTTATCTTTAGTTTTTGCCTCAACTGTAATAGTTACACTCTTAGCCTCTGCCTTAGCAGGTACACTAACTGCAAAACTAGCATTTTTTATTGTTTTAATACTATTATCAATAGATGTATGGACAGTTGCACTAGCTAGATTTAATTTATCCCAATTTTTAATCTTTATAGTTTGGGTTTCTCCCTTGCTTATATTTGAACTTGACGCATGGTCAAATATTAATTCTTTATCAATTATTGAATAAGTAGATAAACCTGTAAATGTTTCTGTTTTCTTTTTATCAATTTGACAAACAAACTCATATTTAGTTTTTTGACTTGCAACATAATATGGTTTTTCAGAACTACATTTTGTAGTATTCTTTTTTAACGTTGTACTTTTTAAAGTTCCAACTGAACACAAATCAGTTGCAGCATAACATGCATCATAAATGAAAGTAAAGTTCTTATCTGTATTTTCTTCTTTATCTTCATCAATAACGTTTACTTTTCCAATAAAAGTATAACCTTTGCTATGACCAGTAATATAAGTTGAGCCAACTTTTAAACCTTCTACATAGCCATCTTTTATAGAAGCAACTTCTGGATTAGTATTTGTCCAATCAGTAACATTAAATGCCTCATTGACTGTAAAATAACTACCTAAAGATAAACTATTCCCAACTGGTACATTAAATTCAACATTTATATCTTCACCAATTGTATATTCAGCTGATTCAATAGTTATAGTTTTCTTATTTTCGGTCAAATAAACTGTAGCCTGAACTGTAATTTTACCATAACTATCAGCCGCAAAAGTTAAATTTTTAGAAAGTGGCATACCTTTAATATTTTGTATTTTTAAATTCTTAACTGTCTTATCTACACCACTATTTATTATTTTAAATGTTGTTTTATTAAGTGTAACGTTTTCAACAAATCCTTGATTTTCTAAATCTAAAGTCACTTGAATTTGTTTATCGCCTTCTCTTTTAAAGATAATTGGTGTCTTTTGTAATTGCTCTATTTGAATATCACTTAAAAGTTTTGAAGGTTTAAGGGTTTCATTATTATTAGCATCAGCTGCTACTTTAATTACTATAGAATTAGATTGTGTACCAACTACTGCGGTAATTGTTGTTTGTCCAATTGCAATAGCTTTTACAACTCCTGCCTCATTAACGCTTGCAACATTTGGATTACTACTTGTCCAAGTAATTGTTTTTTCTGTAGCATTCTTTGGCCAAATTTCTGCATTCAAATCTAATAAATCACCTTTTTTAATTGTAGTTCCACTTGGTTCAGAAATTACAATATTTGAAGCTTCAACATTCGAAACATTAACTGTAATAGTAGTACTTACACCATTAGTAGCACTAATTTTAATTTCAGCAGTTCCAACTTTAACTCCATAAATTATACCATTTTCGTTAACTGTTGCAACTTCTTGATTTAAACTTTGATACTTAAAATTATCATTTCCTGTATCACTTTCTACTTCTAATTGTCTAGTTTCACCAGTTCCAATTGTAATAGCTGATTCAGTTACAGTTATATAATTAGGAGTTTCAATACCATCAGCTTTAATAACAATTGTATCGCCAATTTTAGATGCCATTGGTTGAACTCCAGAACCACTTCCTGGCTTAACAGTTATTGTAGCACTTCCTTTAGCATATGCTGTTATATTTCCTTCGGAATCAACACTAATAACATCAGGATTACTACTTGTAAATTCAAAATTAGCAACACTTGCATTAGGGTCATAAGATATATTTAATCTCTTAGTTTCACCTATTGCAATTTCATCTGTATCATCTCTAAATTCAACATAATCAGAAGTTGTTTCATCATCTGTAACATCAACTGTTAAAGTTGCTACTAAATCATTTACGGTTCTTGCAGTAATAGTTGTATTACCAATAGCATTACCAAAAATTACTCCTTCATTAACAGTTGCAACTGTAGGGTCAGATGAAATCCAAGTAACAACATCTTCTGTTACATCTGGTGGAAGTAAAATAAATCCTACTTTTCTAGATGTTCCATATTTTAATTTTAAATAATTAGTATCTAATTGAATTGAATAAGGAAATACTAATTTAGTTTTATCAGGAAGTTCAAAATAAACTTTCTTATTTTTACTATCTGTTACAATTACTTCACAAGTAGCACTGGCATTTCCATCTTTTGCTCTTACAGCAATGGTTGCCATACCAAACCCAACCGGATATACACGACCACTTTGGTCAACTATTGCAACACTTGAATCACTTGATTCAAATGATAAATCCTGATTAGTTGCATTATATGGTTCTGTAAAAACTTTTAATAATTGAGAAGTTGCTTTATTACTTAAATCAAAAACAATTCTCTCACTACTTAACTTAATATCATTAATAGCAACTTTTTCTTTCGTAACCGATATATTACTTTTTTCAATTACTGTATCATCATCAGTTGACCTAATTGAAATTGTAGTTGTTCCTTCTTTAATTGGGGTTACATATCCTGTTAATCTATTAACATCAGCAACACTTGGGTCACTACTTTCATAGTAAACATTCTTTGCTGTTGAAGATTCAGGATATACTTGATAGTCAAATTGATAATCTCTTCCTTTCTTTACCCCTATATTACTTGCATTTAGTAATATTGCTTTTGGTCCTACATGAGAAACCTTAATTACTCCTGTGTAAACAAGTGCAAAACCTCCAACTAAAACAATAGTTGCAATAAAAGACATAATCATAATAACTCTTAATACTCTTTTACTTTTAGGTACATTTTCTACTCTATAAGGTTGCTCACTTTGATTTACAACATTATTATTAATGTTATTTTTAACATTATTATTATCTTGATAGTTATCATATAAACTACCCTTATTTTGATTATTCATTTTTTCTCCTCCTTAGTTTAATAATCTTTTTCTTATATTATATATTTAAGTTACTCCTATAAACTTTTTCATCCTTATAACTCCTCCTATTTTCTATAAATATCGTACCATATTATTTTTATAAATTCAAGATATTTGTCATAAATTTATATTTTTTTTATTTTTTTCCTTTATAAATCAACTAAATCAATATATTTTTAAAATAAATAAAAAAACAATCTTCTCAAAATGAAAAAAATATAGTATAATATTTAAAGAATAGAAAGAGGTGAATATATGGTAGAATACGATTTTAAAAATGACGAAATTGCAAACATTGCAAATAACATAATTATATATGCTGTAAGTAAACGTGCCAGTGATATTCACTTCGACCCTTGTGAACAAGGTTTAAAAGTAAGACTTCGTATTGATGGAGTTTTACAAGACCATGCTATTGTTCCACTTGCTTATCAAAAGAATTTAACAACAAGATTAAAATTAATATCTAATATGAATATAACTGAATCTCGGCTTCCACAAGATGGAGCAATAAAAGATACTATAAATGGAATAGATTTAGATATGCGTGTTTCTTCCTTAAATACTAATTTAGGAGAAAAAATAGTTATTCGTATTCTTGATTATTCCAAAAGTACTGAAGGATTAGAAGCTTTAGGTTTTACTCCTAAAAATCTTGTTAAAATTAAAAAAATGATTGAAGTACCAAATGGAATTATTTTAATAACTGGTGCAACTGGTACTGGTAAAAGTACAACAGTTTATACAATGCTTCAACATTTAAATAAAGAAGAAACTAATATTATTACTGTTGAAGACCCAATTGAAATGAATATTGAAGGAATAAACCAAATTCAAGTTAATAGTGAAATTGGTCTAACATTTGGTCGGGTTTTAAGAAGTATTTTAAGACAAGACCCTAACATTATTCTAATTGGAGAAATTCGTGACTCAGAAACAGCTCAAATTGCTGTTCGTGCATCAATTACAGGTCACTTAGTATTTTCAACCGTCCATACTAATAACTCTTTATCAACAATTGAACGTTTACTTGATATGAATGTTGAAAGATACCTTCTTTCAAGTGCTCTAACCGGAATTGTATCTCAAAAATTAGCAAGAAGACTTTGTCCACATTGTCGTAAAAAAAGACCAACTACGAATTATGAAAAAGCTGTCTTTAAAGAAATATTAGGTAAAGACATTAATGAAATTGAAGATGTAAATGGACATTGTGATAATTGTCGAAATGGATATTATGGAAGAATTGCTATCCAGGAAGTTTTATTAATAAGTGATGAAATAAGAAGTGCTATAAATGACCCAAGTATTTCTCGAGATAAATTAAGAGAACTAGTTTATACTAGTGATGTTACTACCCTTCTTCAAGATGGACTTGAAAAGGTTTTAGAAGGAATTACAACTTTTGAAGAAATCTATAAGAATGTTGCAATTGATAATGAACTTGATGAAAAATATATGGAAGAAGATTATTTTGAAGAAGTTGAAGAAGTAACTAAAAATCAAGCAACAATTGATAAACCTGATGTAATTGAACCAACTATTGAAACATCAACCGATACTATTGATGAAATAGATGAAATAATTTAAGCAGTTTAACTGCTTTTTGTTTGTCCTATTAAACCACCTAAATAATAATCTGGTACCATTCCTTGAATTATTTTAACTGTTAATGGAACAACAACTTTAACTTCTACTTCACTAGATGCAAGAGGTAAAATCATTTTAATATTTGCATTTACATTAATAAATACTTCAACTAAAGAATTATTAATACCATATTCTGTAACTTTAGTTTCAACACTTGGATTAACTGAACTAATAATCTCCATATTAACAGGTATTCTTGGTCCTAAATTATTTAAAAAAGTTGAATCAAAAATAACCCCACTTGGTATATAAAAAACACTATCAGAAACATTATATTTTTCTAAAGTATCTTTATCTTTTTCACTTATTAATTTAATATTTGTATAAACTATATCTGCTATATTAGATATTACTTTATTTAAAACAACTGGGTCAAAATCAATCATTGTCATATTTGTATTCTTATCATCTTTAATAATAAATAAATTATCAAAAGAATCTTCATTTATAAAATTTTCTGATACTGATTTATTAATAACTGTTATAATCAATCTTTTTAATTCACTTTCTTGATAAGATAAATAAATAGGCATAACTTTATGACTTAAAAGATTTAAAATTAAAATACTAATTATTATTATAAACATAAGTATTATCAATACTTTTAAAATTTTTTTATTCATATCTAATAAAATTATATAAAATTAATTTACTTTTTATGTTTTTTTTGGTATACTTATATAGAATAGAGGTGTAATATAATATGGATAGTATATTAGAACAAATTGATTTAGAGAAGTTAAATATAAAAGATTTAGCTTTATTATTAAAAATATTAGAAGAACCTAATATGAAGAAAGATGAAGTTGAGGTGATATAATGGATACTAAGAATAAGTTAATTGACCAAATATTTAAATTACTTGCACCACTTCGTTCTTTATATAAAGATGAAGTTGAAAAAGTTACCAATGATTTATTAATAGGTTATACAAAAAGTTTAGATGACTTTATTAATAAATATTTTAGTAATACTAATTATAGTCAAGAGTTAGTATCTTTAATTATGACTTTAGTAAATCAAGGGGTAATACCATCTACATATCTTGATGAAATTAATAAAAAAGTTGAAGTAAGTTATAAACAACAAAGTGTTAGACCTTTAAATGTTAAAATAATAACTTTTAATAATATCCAAAAGAATAAAAATTTAACTAAACTTGATTTAACTAAGTTTCCTGTTTCTTTAGTTGAAGATAAAGAAGATTCGCAAGTTGAAGTTAAAGTAACTAATCCAAATTTAACTCCATTAGAAATTACACCTGATGAAAATACTAAACCTGATATAGTATTACCAACGGATACTAATTCTGAATTACCACAATTTGAAATAAAAGGAGATGCTCCACTTAAAGAAAATCCAATTGATTTTACAATTCCAGATACTACCCCACCTCTTGATATTCCAGCAATTCAAGTAACACCGGAACCAAATGTTATGCCTACTTTAGAAACACAAACTGTTATGTCTAAAGATGATATTTTTAATAGTTTAAAGGAAGATACAGAAAATGTACCTGATAGTGAAGAAAATGTAAATCCTGATTTAAAAAATACTTCTCAATTTGGTCAATTATTACAATTTCCACTTAATAATCAAACTCCAAGTCAAGAACCAGTTAGTATAAATCAAGAACTACCTCAAGAAGTTCAACCAGTAAGTCAAGATATTTATCAAACACCTACTTATCAAGAACCAGTTAATATTAATCAAGAGTTACCTCAAGAAGTTCAACCAATAAATCAAGATATTTATCAAACTCCAAGTCAAGAACCAGTTAATATTAATCAAGAATTACCTCAAGAAGTTCAAACAGTAAATCAAGATATTTATCAAACACCTACTTACCAAGAACCAGTTAATATTAATCAAGAACTACCTCAAGAAGTTCAACCAGTTAGTCAAGATATTTATCAAACTCCAAGTCAAGAACCAGTTAATATTAATCAAGAGTTACCTCAAGAAGTTCAACCAGTTAGTCAAGATATTTATCAAACTCCAAGTCAAGAACCAGTTAATATTAATCAAGAATTACCTCAAGAAGTTCAACCAGTTAGTCAAGATATTTATCAAGCACCTACTTATCAAGAACCAGTTAATATTAATCAAGAACTACCTCAAGAAGAAGTTCCAATTAAAATTCCTACAGAAGTAACTCATGAAGAAACAAAAGAAGAATTAAATGAAGAAATAACTGCTAAAATAAGAGAAGAAGTAAAAAAACAAGTTGAACAAATTCGTTTAGAAGAAAAAAATAATATTGTTAGAATCCAAAATGATTATATGAATAATGCTAATGCATTTATCCAAAGTTTAAATGAAAAAAGCGAAGAAGAAATATATATGTCTTTAAGATATTTAAATGATTTAAAATATATGAGTCATTGTATAGCACACTTAAATATGAATACTTTAGAAAGATTTTATAGATATATAGAAGATAAAATACATTCTCCACAAAGTGAATTTATGGATGGATTTATTGAAAAAAGAATCCGTGAAAATCTTCCAATGTCTCTAATCGAAGAAATAAACCAAGAATCAAAGAAAATCGCGTAGTAATACGCATTTTTTTTATTTATTAAAATAATATTAATTAGGTGGTCTTATGTTAAATAAAGAAATTATATTTAAATATTTAAAAGGATTATTATTTTTCTTAGTACCTTTTATAACTTTAACTTTATTAATTACAATTCTTTATTACTTTGATATTATTAATAATCAAATAATTAAATATTTTAAAATAATAATTATGATTATATCTACTTTATCAGGTGGTTTTATAATTGGTCGTAATAGTACTTCTAAAGGATATTTAAATGGTATTATCTTAAGTAGTATTATAGTTATTATCTTTTTAATACTTAATTTAATCTTTAAAGGATTTAAATGGTATCATTTAGTTTATTACTTTATAATACTAGTAACAACCACTATTGGTTCTATGATAGGTATTAGTTTAAAAAAACAATAATTTAATAAAAAATTCACCAAATTTTCACAAATTTAATGTATAATATATCTTGGTGATTTAGATTGAATGTTTTAATAATTGATGATGAAGATTTAATTAGAAATGTTGTTAGAGAATATTGTTTAAATGAAGGTTATAATGTCTATGAAGCAAGTAATGGTTATCAAGGATTAGATATTTTAGAAAAAGAAAATATTGATATAATTGTTCTTGATATTATGATGCCTAAGATGGATGGATATACTTTCTTTGAAAAAATGAAAGAAAAATATAATATTCCAACTATTGTTTTAAGTGCGAGAGCTGAGGAATATGATAAGTTATTTGGTTTTTCAATGGGAATTGATGATTATTTGACCAAACCATTTTCTCCTAAAGAACTAATTGCTAGAATTAAAGCTATTTTAAAAAGAACTAATAATAATAACTTAGATGAAATTTATACTTATAAAGGAATTAAAGTTGATTTTAAAGGAAGAGTTTTATATATTGATGATAAGGTTGTTGATATTACTCCAAAAGAGTTTGATATCCTCTCCTACTTTATCAAAAATCCAAATACAGCAATTACCAGAGACCAACTCTTAAATAAAGTTTGGGGTTATGATTACTTTGGAGATGAAAGAACTATTGATACTCATATTAAAATACTAAGAAATAGCATGGGTAAATATCGTGATTTAATTGTCACAGTAAGAAGTATAGGATATAAGTTTATTTATGATGAAAAATAAAAGTTTAATTTTAAAAATATTTTTATATCTTAGTATTTTCTCAGTTTTAATCTTAGTCTTTATCTGGATATTTCAAATTCTTATGTTAAATAACTATTATGAATATTATAAAACTAATGAATTATCTAATACTTTAACTTTAATTAAAGATAATTATCTTAAAGATAACTTTCAAAAAACTTTAGAAAATGTTGCTTATAGTACAGATTTTTGTGTTGAAATAGTAAAAGACTCGGAAACAGTTTATTCAAATATTCAAAATAATAAAGGTTGTATTGATACAAGTACTAATAAAAGAGTATTAAAAAAGAAATTAGAATTTATGAATAGTACAAAAGACTATTTTAAATTAAAAATAATTAATCCGACTTTTGATAATATGACTCTTTTATATGGAGTTAGATTAAGTGATGCAAATTATGTATTCTTAAATACTTCACTAGAACCAATAGATACAACTGTTGATATATTAAAAAGTCAATTAATAATAGTTACTTTTATTGTTATTATATTATCAATTGTTATAGCTTACTTTATCTCAAGAACCTTATCAAAACCAATTACAAAGTTAACTAAATCAGCTAAAGATTTATCTAATGGTAATTATAATGTTGATTTTAATGTTGAAAGTGATATTTTAGAAATAAAAGAATTAGGGGAATCTTTAGACTATGCTAAAAATGAAATGAAAAAAACTGATGAATTAAGAAGAGATTTATTAAGTAATGTTTCCCATGATTTAAAAACTCCTTTAACAATGATTAAAGCATATGCTGAAATGGAAAGAGATTTTCCAAGTAATAAAGAAAAAAGTGAAAGTAATATGAATATTGTAATCGAAGAAGTAGATAGATTAAATGGTCTTGTTAATGATATTTTAAATTTATCAAAATTAGAAAGTAATATGGATGAATTACAATTAGAAGAGTTTGATTTAACTAAACTTATTAATACTATTTTAAATAGATTTAAGATATTTGCTTATACTAAAAGTTATGAATTTATCTTTAATTATCAAGAAGAATTAATAATAAATGCTGATAAACAAAAGTTAGAACAAGTAATTTATAATTTAATTGGAAATGCTATTAACTATACAGGTAATGATAAAAAAGTTTATATTGATGTTATTCCAGATAAAAAACGTATTAGAGTTGAAATAAGAGATACTGGTAAAGGTATTAAAAAAGAAGATATTAATAAAGTTTGGGATAAGTATTATAAAAGTGAAAAGAAATATAAAAGAAATACAGTTGGAACAGGTATAGGTTTATCTATTGTTAAGAATATCTTTGTTCTTCATGGATTTAAATATGGTATTATTACTAACCCTAATAAAGGTACTACTTTTTGGTTTGAAATACCAAGAAAATAATTAAAAAACTCGTTTATAAAGCGAGTCTTTTATTATCTTAAATTTTTATCTTAATTTAAATTATCTCTGAATTAATATTATCTCGAATTTTTATTAGAAATCAACTAAAACAAGGAATATTTCTCAATAAATCCGAGATAATGTATGAAGTTACAGATACTGAGATAGTAACTTTTAATAATAAAATTAAAAATTGTCATTACCATAAACTTAAATATTTATAGTATGATTAGCCCCCAAAAAGCAAGACAAACTCAAAAAAAGATGTTATAATGATATAGAAAGAAGTTGATGAAAAT
>CANRDV010000054.1 GCA_947629475.1 uncultured Bacilli bacterium | reverse complement strand
CAACTTTCGTAAATTGACAAATTGAGTGTAAATAAGTCTGAATTTTCAAAATTGAGCTACTTTCAATTATAATTTTGAAAATTGAGAAGCCAAATGATACAGAGATGTCTCAAAAATTAGTAATTTGTATCAAGAAAAAACTAAAAAAATTTTTTTTAGTCGGAAAATCAGAAATTGAGCATATTTATAAAACAAAATTTAACCCAAAAAAGAAAGCACATGAATGCTTTCTACTTCACACTAGAAAATGTAGAGTCTATTTTATTATTCATTATTTGGGTCTCTTACAACAATTGTATTACTAGTCGTACCTGTATAACCTTTATAAGAAACAGTATAAGTTATAGTATAAGTATCTTCAATTGAATTACTAATAGTTGAAACAACTTCATCAGAACTATTAGTTATTTCAGTTTTAACACTAAATCCTGTAATTTCTTTACCATCTTCTTTTAAAGAAACTAACGTTCCATCATATAAAGATTTTTCAATTCCTTCTCCAATATTTATATAAGTTTTACTATTACCACTAAATGAAACACTATAAGACTTTTCACTTGCAAGAGTTTTACTAACTGGATTAGACATACTATTACTTGTATTCTTATAACCAGTTCTAATTGTATATTTACCTAAATATGAAGATAAATTATCAATTGTATAAGAGGTTTTAGTTGTAAATGTTAATTGTTTATCATTGAAATAAATATAATATCCTAAAACACCATTAGAAATATAACCAGGGTCTGAAACTTTATCCCAAGATAATTTAACTTTATCCTTATCATAACTAACTGTAAAATTAGTAGGTGGGTCTAACTTAGAATAAGCATTAGACATTTCAGTTGGTTCAGTACCTTTTTTAAATAATTCATAAACAATGCGATTACTTGGAGTATTACTACTTGGTAACATTGGTGGATTAGAACCAGATTCAACTCCGACTTTGACAACACTACTTGGCATTTCAAAATCTTCACCATCATGGTCAAATGCAGCATTAGCAAGAGCATTAAATAGTGTTTCCCTTTGAACAATTGCAGGGTTCCAATGAAGAACTCTATCTAGATGTTCAGGGTCAAGTTTTTCATATCCATACCACATAGAAATAACAGTTTTATTAGTAAATCCCATTACCCAACAATCTTTAACAGCATCACTTGCTAAATTTTTATAAGTATTCCATGTTTCAGCAGGGTAGTTAGTTGTACCAGTTTTTGCTGAGAAGTTATCAGTTATTTGATATCTTGCTCCACGCATTCTATTTGTAACAGCTCCTTTTAAGACATCGGCAATCATATAAGCTGTTGAATCACTTATTATTTGTTTTGTTTCAACATTAGCGTTTATTTCTTCACCAGTTGACCTTAAGATAATTTTAGATACTAAGTAAGGTTCAGTATAATATCCTCCATTTGAGAAAATTTGATAAGCACCAGCCATTTGCATTGGATTAGAACCATCAAATGAACCAATTGCATGAGCCTCATGTAAAGTACCATTTTGAATTTCTGGAGTAATACCAACATTTGTAACAAGTTCAATTACTTTCTTTTTATCAAGTTGTTGGAAAGCTTTTAAAGCCGGAACATTTCTAGAATTTGATAACGCTCTTCTTAAAGTAATTATTCCTTCATAATTACCATCAAAGTTTGTAATCGAAGGTCCATTAGTATAGGAATAAGGACTATCATCAAATAAAGTATAAGTAGACCAATTATTATATTCCATACCAGGAGCATAATCGAATAATGGTTTAGCAGTTGAACCTATTTGTCTTTTAATATCAGTTGCAAAATTATAACTATCAATAATATCACTATTATTACGATAAGAAAGCATTGCTTCAACTTTACCAGTTTCAGAATTTATAACAACCGAACCAGCTTGAACCCATTCATTTATCCAAGTATAACTTTCACCACTTGCAACCTTATTAATTGCATCTTGTTTCTTTCTATTCATATTCGTATAAACAAGCATTGAAGTAGTTCTTGGATTAAGTCCATATTTATTTTTTATTTCTTCACATAAAGTATCAATATATCCTTGATATTCACTTTGAGTACTCTTACTTGCAGTTAGAAGGGAAGTAACTGGAATTGAATTAGCAAGGTCAGCTTCTTCTCTTGTGATATATCCATGTCTTACCATTAAATTTAAAACGGTTTGTCTTCTCTTAGTTGCATTTTCTGGATTTTTAAATGGATTATAAGTCTCAGGTGCTTGATACATTCCCGCAAGAAGAGACGCCTCAGCAATATTTAAATCTTTAGAAGACTTATTAAAGTAATATTTACTTGCTTCTTCAACCCCCCAAGCACCACCAAGTAAATGGTTATTAGCATAAAATTCAATAATTTGTTCTTTGGTATAATCTTTTTCTAATCTAAATACAGCAAGATATATATCACTAAATTTTCGAATAATTCCTTCAATACCAGTACTAACAGTATCAGTTAAATTATTTTTTACAACTTGCATTGTTAGGGTAGAACCACCACCAGCATCATCATTACCCAATAATTGTCCAAAAGCCGCTTTAGAAAATCTAGCTAAATCAACTCCATTATGTTGGAAAAATCTTGAATCCTCAGTAGCAATTAAAGAATCAATATATATTTCAGGTAATTCTTCATAACTAACATTTTCTCTTATTTGTCCTAATTTAGCAAACTCTCTTCCATCACTATCATAAAGAATCGTTGATTGTTTTTCTTTTAATAATTCAGGTTTATATTTTGGGTCAGCTTCCACTATTATATAAATAGCAAATGCTGATACAGCTAAAACACCAAGAATTGCAAATATTAAGAAAACAATTAAGACAATTCTTAAAGCCATCCTTCTTTTCTTACTTCTCCTGCTAGACCTCATAAGTCCTGTAAATCCAAAGATTATAAGTAATCCAATTGCGGTAATCATTGCAATAAAAGAATCAAATATTAAATAAAAGATACCAGTAATAATTAAAGTTGTAATTAAAGCCATAATTAATCCTGTCTTCAATTTAATACTTCCTTCTTGCTTCATAACTCGTGATTTAACCTGACCACTTGATTTTTTAGGTATTCCTTTCTTAGGTTTTGTTTTACTTTTTACATTTTTACTTTCATTCATGATAACCTCCATATCTTATCAACAATTTCTAAGTAATCAACTCTTTTAATATATTTTTCTTTTATTAAATATCCATGACTTTCAAAATAAGTAAGTGAAATAGTACTCTTTTTATTATTATCTATATAATTTAAAAAATCTTTCGTTGTTAATAAATAAGTTTTATTTAAACTAGTAAATCTAACAATTAAAAAACTAATTCCCTTTTCTTTTTCAATATGTCTTAAATGTTTAATTTGATGTTTATGAATATTTGAAAGTGGAAAATAACTTTTATTTTTAGTTTCTTTAGCTTCATAATCAATATAACACCCTTTATAAATCCCATTATAATCAGTAGTAGAAGGTTCACTATAATAAGCTTCTTTAATAACAACACCTTTACTACTAAAATCTGTTTTAACAACCTTAATAGGAGTAGGTTTCTTATAAATATAAGCCATATCATTATCAATATAATATTGATTAGTTTGATTTAAATCATTTTCTAAAGTCATTCCCCGATTTTTATAGGTAATATATTTATTATCATTCCCCTTTTTTATGCCATTAGGATAATTCATTTTATCACCTACATTAAAGTATACTATATTTTTCATTTTTTTTCTACAAATTTAAGTAATTTTTTTATTTTTTTTCAACTTGACTTTTTTCAAAATTTATAGTATAATACTAACCCAATTAAGGGGTGGTGTTATGGTATTTAAAACATTTTATGATTTTTTTAAAGGATATTCTCCTGAAAACGTTAAAAAAGCTATTAATTTTTTATCAGAATATCGTCAATGTATAATTTATATGAAATATGGCAAAGATTTAAAACATTTAAATAAAGTTAATATATCTTATGATTCTTTTTATAATATAGTAAAAAAAGTTCATTATATTTTAGAAACTAAAGATTTAAACCAAAAAATAGATAGAAAAATAATACCTATTTATAAAATATTTAATAAATATTCTAAACTAGAAATAAATAATTCTATTAATTTATTAACTAAAGAAGAAAAAAGAATAATAACTTCAAAATATGGTTCTAATTTAGAAAACCCAGTTTCAAGTCCTGATTGGAATATTCAAGATGCTATAACTTTTTATTTTGTAATAATACCTAAATTAGATAAAATATTATTAAAAAATAAATCTAATTTTATTACTAAAACTATTTATGAAATATTTAATGATTATACTATGGAAGAAATAGATGATGTTCTTATGTGTCTTACTCAAGATGAAAAAACTTTACTTGAAATGAAATATAATAATGATATTACTTGGACTTTTCTTTTTGAAAAGGAGTTTAGAGAATTTTTAATTCCTAAAATTCGTCAAAAATTAAAAGCAAATCGTGAAAATAAAAAGAGAAACATAATTTCTATATATAATTTATTAAAAGATTATACTAAAGAAGAAATAGACAATGTAATTAAAGATTTAAATGATAATTATAAATATATTCTATTTTTAAGATTTGGACCAGATTTAGAAAATCCAACTTCAATATATTGGGATAATAGTTATTTAAAAGATTATATAGATTTATTAAAAATAATTAAAAAAGAATTAAAAATAAGAAAGAATAATTTAACTAATAGTATAAGTTTAAAAATTAAAAATGAATATTTTAGAAAGTAAGGTGAAATAATGAATAGTATTCCTAGTCTTTATTTATTACTAAGTAATTATTCAAAAGAAGAAATAGATAATGCGATTAAAAAATTAACAATAAAAGAACAAACTCTTCTTTATTTTAAATATGGTAAAGATTTAAACCATTTAAATACGACTACTTGGAAAGTAGAAAATCAAAAAAATTTATATCATGTTATTGCTAAACTTAAAAGAATAATTAATGGTGAAAAAAGAGGAATTTGTTATTCTAATGGTAAAGTAATTAAAACAATTTATCAAATATTTAATATGTATTCTAAAGAAGATATAGATTATATAATTAGTTTATTACCAAAAGAAGATAAAGATATATTATATTTAAGATATGGAGCTGATTTAGAAGAGCCAAATATAAGTTGTTGGGATAAAAGTTATGATAATAAATTTAAAAGAATTATATTTAAGATAAAACATTTATTAGAAGATAAAAAATTAGGTAAAGATATTATTATACCAAAAAGTAGAATATTAACAATCTATCAAATATTTAGAAATTATTCAAAAGAAGAAGTAGATAATGTTTTAATAACTTTAAATGAATATGAAAAAAATTTATTATATTTAAGATATGGAACTGATTTAGAAAATCCAACTTCAAGTTTTTGGAAAAAGGAATATTATGTAGAATTTTATAATAAGTTAATACCTAGAATTAAAACTAAATTAATTAAAAATAGAAGAATTAAAAATGAAATAATAAAAATAAATAATTATAATAAAAATTCTAAAATAGGAAAAATAATTATAGAAATAAATAAAGAATTATTAGAAAAAGAAAATAATATTTTAATTGATAAATTTAGTAAAGAAGAAATACTATTATATATTTTAGTTCAAAGAATGGATGATAGTTATAGTTTAAATGATTTAGAAGAATTTTTTGAGATAGATAGAAAATATATTTTAAAGATAGTTAAAAATATTTTAAATGAGACTATTAATTTGAAATGTTTAATAAAAAAATAGTCTCTTTTTCTATGTAAACAAATGACAAATTAACGTAAAACTATTGACATTATCCTTAAAGTTACGTACAATTATTTTAGATGTTGTTTTATATATTATTAATATAGATTTATAAAGACTATGTCTTAACCGAAGTATTACGGGGATTGCTATAAATAGAATAATACTAGAAAAGGAAGGAAAATGGATAATATTTTAATGTACATTTTGCTTGCTTTGATTGGAATAGTAGTAGGAGTATCAGTTACTTTTTTAATTAATACTATAAGAGGAAATTCATTAAGTAAAAAAAGAGAAGAAATGTTAAATAACACTAAAAAAGAAACAGATAAGATTAAAAGAGATTCTATATTAGAAACGAAAGAAGAAATACATAAGTTAAAAATGGATGCTGAGAAAGAGTTAAGAGAAAAGAAGGAAGAGGCTCGTCAGGCTGAAAATAGATTAACTCAAAGAGAAGCTAATATGGATAAAAGGGATTTAATGTTTCAAAAAAGAGAAGAGGCTTTAGATGAAAGAGAAGCTAAACTTTCAAATAAACAAGCTACTATTTTAGAAGAGCAAGCAAAAGTTGAAGAAATTAAGAATGAACAGATTAAGGTTTTACAAGATTTGTCAGGAATTTCTAGAGAAGAAGCTAGGAAAATGGTAATGGATAAGGTTAAAGAATCAATGGACTTAGAAATTGCTAATTATATTAAGGAAAGAGAGAATGAGACTAAGTTAGAGTGTGATAAGAAAGCAAGAGAAATGTTAGTCTTATCAATGCAAAGATATGCAGCTGATGTTGCGGAAGAGCAAACGGTAACTGTTGTTAATCTTCCAAATGATGAAATGAAAGGAAGAATAATTGGTAGGGAAGGAAGAAATATAAGAACTATTGAAGCTATAACCGGAGTTGATTTAATAATTGATGATACTCCAGAAGCAGTCGTTTTATCTAGTTTTGACCCTTTACGAAGAGAAATTGCAAGAATTACGTTAGAGACTTTGATTAAGGATGGAAGAATACATCCAACAAGAATTGAAGAGTTATATGATAAAGTTTCTAAGGATATGAATGATAAGATAATTGAATATGGTAATAATGCTTTATTTAGATTAGGAATTACGAAAGTAGACCCTAAGTTAGTTGAAATTATAGGAAAGTTAGAGTTTAGGACTAGTTATGGTCAAAATGCTTTAGCACATTCTATTGAAGTTGCTGAATTATCAGGACTTTTAGCTGGTGAATTAGGGGAAAATGTTATGCTTGCAAAACGGGCTGGACTTTTACATGATATTGGAAAAGCCATAGACCATGAAGTTGAAGGAAGTCATGTTGAAATCGGAGTTGATTTAGCTAAAAAGTATCATGAACCAAAAGAAGTAATTAATGCGATTGCATCTCACCATGGAGATATAGAACCAACCAGTGTTATTTCAACAATTGTTGCAATCTGTGATGCGTTATCTGCATCTCGTCCCGGAGCCAGAAATGATTCACTAGAAAATTACTTAAAGAGACTAGAACAACTTGAAAAGGTAACAGAGGATATTGAAGGAATTGAAAAGACCTTCGCTGTTCAAGCGGGAAGAGAACTTAGGGTAATTGTTAAACCAGATGAAGTTGATGATTTAACAAGTTATAAGATTGCTCGCGAAGTTAAAGAAAAAATTGAAAAGGAAATGCAATATCCTGGTACAATTAAAGTAACTGTAATTAGAGAAGTTAGAGCTCAAGAAGAAGCTAAATAACTTCTTTTTATATAAAAAAACAACTATTCAGTTGTCTTTAAACTTTCTTGATAACGCTTCTTTCCTTCTTCAATCATCCTGATGGCATCATCTATTCCATGATAATCATAAACTTGAACTTTAATATTTTGTAAAAGTTTATAATTCTCAAAGAAATTTTTGATTTCAATTAAAGAATGTTTTGGTAGTTCATCAAGTGAATTATAGAAATTACATCTAGGGTCAACATTATTAACTGCAATTATTTTGGGGTCTCCAAATCCATTATCGATTGTATCTAGATATCCTAAAACTTTAGCTTCAATAACACATCCAGGAAAACTTGCTTCACTAGAAATAACTAAGATATCAACTGGGTCGCCATCAGTTGCTAAAGTATTTTCAATGAACCCATATTCACTTGGATAAGTCATAGATGAATATTGAACTCGACTTAATCTTATTCTGCCACTTTTTTTATCAATTTCATATTTATTCTTTGTACCAAGTGGTATTTCTATAATACTATCTACTATATTATTCATAACGCCTCCTATATTAATAATAACAAATTATTTATTTTTTTCAAGTATTTTACAATTTAATTTTACTATATTTGACAATTTCTATTGACTATATATTATTTTTGTAATACTATTAATACATAAACAGGTTACTCTTAAGCTGGCAAGGTGCCCGAGAGGGCATCCCCAGAGCGAGTGACCTGTTTTTTTGCTATGATATTATAGATAAAACAAGATTTGCCAGACACTGTCTGGCATTTTAAATTTAGTTCAAAAAATTATTATTATATAATTGACTATATATTATTTTTGTAATACTATTAATACATAAACAGGTTACTCTTAAGCTGGCAAGGTGCCCGAAAGGACGCCCCAGAGCGAGTAATCTGTTTTTTGTATATATTTTGATAATTATAATTGACTTTTTAGAACTTTAATGATATTATTTACTTATAAATTTTGGGGTTAACCCTAAGGAGGAGTTTATGAGAGAATTTACAGAACAAGAATTAGTTAGAAGAGGAAAAGTAGATGAGATTAGGAAATATTGTAATCCTTATCCTGAAAAATATGAAGTTAATTATTCTTTAAAAGAAGCAAGTACACTTCCTGATGAAACTAAAGATGTAAAAGTTGCAGGTAGAATTGTCTTCATGAGAAAGATGGGGAAGATGAGTTTTCTTAAAATAAGAGATTTAGAAGGAGATTTACAATTATCAATTAAAATAGATATGGTTGGAGAAGAAAAATATAGTTTCTTTAAAACTTTAATTGATGTTGGAGATTTTATAGGAGCAGAGGGAGAAATATTTACAACTCAAACAGGAGAAAAAACTTTAAGATGTAGTGATTTTACTTTCCTTGGTAAGGCATTAAAACCACTTCCTGAAAAGTTCCATGGAGTAACTGACCCTGAGATTTGCTACAGAAATCGTTATCTTGATTTAATTATGAATGAAGATACAAGAAAGAGATTCTTATTAAAGTATGAATTTATTAAAGAAATAAGAAGATATTTAGAAGATAATAATTATATTGAAATAGAAACTCCAGTTTTATCTAATAAAGCAAGTGGTGCTAGTGCTAGACCATTTATTGCTCATCATAATGCTCTTGATATAGATGTTTATTTAAGAATAGCACCTGAGACTTATTTAAAAAGAGCAGTTGTTGGAGGATTTACGAAAGTATTTGAATTTGCTAGATGTTTTAGAAATGAAGGAATAGATGCAACCCATTTACAAGACTTTACAATGCTTGAAGGATATGCTGCTTATTATAATTATAAAGATAATATGGTTTTCTTAGAGAATATGTTAAAAACAGTTATTGAAAAAGTATTTGGTTCTTTAAAAATAACTATTAATGATAAAGAAGTAGATTTATCTAAGAAATGGGAGTCTGTATCATTTAGAGATTTAATCTTAAAATATTCAGGTATTGATATTAAAGAAGTAAATACTAAAGAAGAATTATTAAAAGCAATTAAAGATAAAGATATTAAGTTTGAAACTGAAGATAATATTGAAGACTTAGGATATGGTAATTTAGTAGATGCTTTATATAAAAAGGTAGCAAGACCTAATTTAATTGAACCAGTTTTCTTAGTAGAACATCCAATTGAATTATCTCCTTTAGCAAGAGCCAATGACGATGATAAGACTTTAACAGATAGGTTCCAATTAGTAATAAATGGAGCAGAAATAATCAATGCTTATTCTGAGTTAGTTGACCCAATTGACCAAGAAGCAAGATTACTTCATCAAGCAGAACTTAAAGCTAAGGGAGATGCGGACGCGATGATGATGGATTATGATTATATAAATGCTATGGAATATGGTATGCCTCCTATTTCTGGTTGGGGTATGGGAATTGACAGGGTACTTCAAGTATTAAATGGAGTAGAGAATATTAAAGATAATATTTTATTCCCTCTTATGAGACCTGAGGATAAATAATAAATATTTACTTTACATAAATTTATGTAAAGTAGATATTTTTTTTATATATAAGGAAAGTGCGTTTGACAAAAATAACGGAAAAAATGCGTATAAAGGGGCATAAAAAAACGAAAAGGGAATTAAAGGTATTTAGAGGATATCAATAGGATACATAGTAGCATCACAAAAAGGGCAAACAAATTTAGGAGTATGTTTCTTTTTGACAAATTTCAAAAAGAAAATTTGTTCACCGACTAAAAATCTAGAAACAGGATTCATCTTATGACATTTGTTACATTTGAAAATGTAAATTTTTTTTCATCTTTCCTAAGTAAAACTACTATAATAGTATAACATAGGAATGTTACAAAGAGAGCAAACAATTGGATCGATAGAAAAGGAAAGTAAGGAAAGAGAACGCCAATTATTAGTTAAAGATTTAAAAAAATTAGATTTTTCTTTAGAAAGAAATTTAACAATATCAATTAAAATAATAGTGGAATTATGATAAGCACCATAATATCTAATCTGTTTGAAATTAGGTTCTGGAATATGAATAATAATACGAGAGATAAATTCAAAGGCATGAAGTTTTTCAATAATGATTAAATCATCTTCATGTCTTTGATACCAAAAGGTAACAAAAGTTCCATAATAATCGATAATTCGAGATTCAGCCATAACAGGGCGAGCAACATATCTACAAACATATTAATATAATAGGAAAGTCCATATAAAATGTCAAAAAGTGCAAAAAAGTCTTGCCAAATGAAAAAATAAGATGTATAATAATGAGTTAAGAAAGTTAGGTGATGATAAATGGAAATTTATAATGTTTATACTTTTAGATTATATCCAACTAATGAACAAAAAGCTAAATTAAATTCATTTCTTGGTACAACTAGGTTTATTTATAATTATTATTTAGAGTTAAAAGAAAAAGATAATAGTTTAACTTTTAAAGAAATGAAGAAAGATATTCCAGTTCTAGTAGCCAATAATCCTTGGCTTAAGGAAGTAGATTCAATAATAATAAGAAGTGCAATTGATAATTTAGAAAATGCTTATATTAGATTTTTTAATAAATTAGGTGATAAACCTAAATTTAAAAAATATTCATCAATAGCAAGTTATAGAACTTCTTGTATAAGAGGAACCTATAAAGATAAAGAATATCAAAATATAAAAGTAGATTTAGTTAATAAAACAATAAAACTACCTAAATTATCAGAAATAAAAATAAGAGGATGTCGTAATCTAGAAAGTTTTAATAAAAGAATAATAAATGTAACAGTAGAAAGAGAAGCCGGAAAATATTATGCTAAAGTTTTAGTTTCTGAATTTATCGAAATACCTCATTTTATACCATCAGTAAACATGGTAGGAATAGACTTAGGAGTAAAGACATTAATGACAACAAGTAATGGAGAAAAAATAGATAATATCCAAAAACAACTAGCAAAATATGAACATAAATTAAAAGGATTAAACAGATGGCTTGCAAGAAGTGAAAAAGGAAGTAAAAATAGGCAAAAAATAATAACTAAAATCCAAAGACTATATGAAAAAATCAGAAATGCAAAGAAATTCTATAATCATTTAATGATAAATAAAATATTAAAAGAAAATGATGTTGTTTTCCTAGAAGATTTAAAGACAAGAGAAATGATAGAAAATGGAGCATCTAGCTTAGCAAGAAAGATATCTAATTCAAACTTTAGTGACATAATAAATAAATTTAAATATAAAGCCACAAGACTAGGAAAGAAAGTATATCAAGTAGATACTTACTATGCAAGTAGTCAGATATGTTCAAGTTGTGGTAAAAAGAATGAAAAGGTAAAAGACTTAAATGTGAGAAAGTGGGAATGTCCTAAATGTCATAGTTTGAATGATAGAGATATAAATGCAA
>CANRDV010000053.1 GCA_947629475.1 uncultured Bacilli bacterium | reverse complement strand
ATAGAGATTTATTTCATAAGTAAATATAAGATTTTTAATATACTAAATTACCAACACTGTGCAATTAGGGATTTTTTTTTATAAAACTTGTTTTATTAGCCTATTTAGTTCAACAGCATATTCAACTGGTAACTCTTCTTTAAAGGTATCAATAAAACCTAAGATAATTAATTCCATTGCTTTTTCTCTATCAAGTCCTCTACTCATTAGATATAATAAATTATCTTCATTTATCTTAGAAACAGTTGCTTCATGATATAAGTTACTAGTATTGTTACGATTTATATTAACTGGATAAGTATCACTTTTACTTTCATTATCTAAAATTAAAGTATCACACTTTAAACTAGCTTCACTATTAATAGCGCTTTCTTTAATATCAATCTTACCTCTATAAGTTGCATTACCACCATTAACTGCTATACTTTTTGAAATAATTTTACTTTTAGTATTTCTTCCAATATGAATCATTCTACTTCCTGTATCTTGAAATTGCTTTTCCCCTGCCATACTAACAGTTATACAAGTACCAACAGCATTATCACCTTTTAATATACAAGCTGGATATTTCATAGTATTTAAACTTCCTATATTTCCATCAATCCACTCCATAACACCATTTTCTAAAACTATGGCTCTTTTAGTAACTAAATTATTAACATTAACTGCCCAATTTTGCACAGTTGAATAACGACATTTGCTATTTTTTCCTACAAATATTTCAACAACAGCTGCATGTAAACTAGAATCGCTATAATTAGGAGCAGTACACCCTTCAATATAATGTACACTACTATTATCATCAACAATTATTAAAGTTCTTTCAAATTGTCCCATATCACGACTACTAATTCGAAAATAACTTTGAAGTGGTCTATCTAATACAGTATTTTTAGGAACATAGATAAAACTACCACCTGAAAATACACAAGAATTTAAAGCAGCAAATTTATTATCATTACTTGGAACAAGTTTACCAAAATATTTTTTAACTAACTCTGGATATTTCTTAATCGCATCATCAATTGATGTAAATATAACCTTCTTATCTTCTAATTCTTTAATCATATTATGATAAATAACTTCACTTTCATATTGAATACCAATACCATCTAAATTACATTCACTTTCTATTACTCCTAAGGGTTTAAATTCATCTTTTATTTTATTATCAACTTGATTCCAATTATTCTTCATTTCATCTTGAACACTTTTATAATAAATTATTTTATCATAATTAATCTTATAATCAGGACCAAAGTTAGGGTCATCTAACTTTAAAAACTCTTTAAAACTTTTAATTCGATAGTTTAAAAAATAATCTTCTTCTCCTTTTAACTTAGATATTTTTTTAATATTTTCTAAGTTTAATCCTCTAATTTCTATTTTAATCACCTTGTTTCTTTTTTGTTTGTTTCTTTTTATTATTCTTATTATTTATATTATTTTTCTTTTTAGTATTTTTATTAATAGTTTTCTTCTTATCATTGTTTTTATTATTATCTTTCTTTTTTTCTTCCTCTTTCTTTTCTTCTTCTTTTTCCTTATCTTTTTTCTTCTTTAATTCTTGTCTTTTTATCTTAATTACAATTTCTGTTATTAACATATCTATAAAGAAAGTACCTATTAAAAGAATTAGTAAAGTAAGTCCTAAGGTTGCAATTAAATTCCATAAGTTATTATCAAATATATTTAATATGTCAAATATTTTAATGTTATAGAAAGCAATTACATCTATTAAAGCAAAAATTAACATTAATATCAAAGCTTCTTTTAAATAAATAGTTTTTCTTCTTTTTTTATCCCCTTTAGTAAATTTAGTTGGTAATCTTTTTCCTGTTAAACTACGAATAACTATATATTCTTCTTCAAAATTTTCTTTTTCTTCTTTAAGTAATCTTTTAGCTTCTTTTCTTGCTACTTTAAGAAGTCTTTTTTCTTCTTTCTTTTCTTCTTTTTCTTTTTTTCTTTCTTCTCTTGTTTTCTTTTCTTTATTTAATAAACGTTTAGCTTTTCTTGAATCTTTTCTTGCAATTATAAATATTTTAATTCTATTTTTGATTAATACTACTAAATTCTTAATACCTAAACATACTTTAATTATAAATCCTTTAATACCTTTAAATATTATTATAAAGAAATTTCTTATTTTTATTAATATACTAAGTAATGCAAGTTTTATTTTTTTACCTAAAGTTCTATTTTTTATTTCTTCTTGTCTTTCACGTCTTTCTTCTTGTTTCTTTTTTTTAGTTTCTTGTTTTTTTAATTCTTGTTCTTCTTTCTTTTTAATATCTTCATTTACTTTTTTCTGAACTTTATGATAATTGCTCTTTTTTACAGGTTGTTTGTTATTAGTTTTTTTTGATTGATTTTGCTTAGAATTATTCTTTTTATAGTTAGTATTCTTTGGAGTATATTTTTTCTTAGTATTATTAGTTTTTTTCTTATTATTAGTATTCTTAGGTTTCTTTTTAGGTTCTACTACTGTATTTGACATATTATCACTCCCAACACGTATATTATATAAAAAAAATCAGGAATTGACAAGTAAAAAAAATCATGTTACAATAATAAATGAATTAGGGGATTAGTTTAATGGTAAAATAGGGGTCTCCAAAACCTTAGATGGGAGTTCGATTCTCTCATCCCCTGCCATTTTAATTATATGAATAATTATTGGAGGTATGAATATGGAAGAAAATGTTTTTGAATTATTAGATTATGTAAAAAAAGATAATTTAAAAGTAGGTGCAAGTCTTACAGAAATAGTTAATGAGTTATTTAAAGAAAAGGAAGAATTTGGTAATTATTTAATTAAAGATATTATTAGATATAGTATAGATTTATATGGAACTAAAGAAATTGATATTGATTATTATAAAACTTTACCTGCTAAACAATTAATTGATATTCATAGACAATTAAGAAATGATTATATTAAATTAAATGAAGAAAATGAATTAGGACAAACTAAAGTTAAATAGTTTGTCCTTTTAATTTAATTTTTTTAGACTTAAAGATGCATTTACTCCACTGCTTAAATTTACTCCAACAGCAACTAAAGCAGATATTGCCATATCAATAGTTGTTCCTGCAGTTAGGTTAACAATGGTGCTGCCACTGTAAACGGAACTAGTACCAACAGATAGAACTCTTGATACAACAGTTGATGGAATATTACTTCCATTTGCTCTAATTGCTAAAGTTAGGGTTGTTCCAATTGCAACTGAGACGTTTAAGAAATAATTGATTTCATAAACACCAGCTTGACTAACAGTTATACTATTAGCTGTCTGATATGTTGTATTAAGATTTGGCATTGTAGTTGGTAAAGGTATTTGAGTTTGGGTTAAAATACCAAGGTTTAGAGTACTTGCTGAATTATTGTATTTTCCACCATAGGCATTAAGTCCATTAGCAGGGCCAGTTGGACCTACTGGTCCAGTTGGTCCCTGAGGTATAACAAAGTTTAAAGAATAGTTTTGATTCATACGAACTCCTTTTTAACCAACTGTTGGAGTTATTGTAACTGATGCATTAGTACCAGGAGCCCCCGTTGTTACTGTTCCAATTGTTAAAGTTGGTGCAGGTCCAGTTGGACCCGTTGCACCAGTTGCTCCAGCAGCACCAGGAAGTCCTTGAGCTCCGGTTGCACCTGTTGCCCCAGTTGCCCCAGTTGCTCCAGCAGCACCAGGTAATCCTTGAGGTCCAGTTGGTCCTTGAGGTATAACAAAGTCTATTACATAGTTTTGAGCATTTTCCATTTTATCCTCCTTTAATAGATTTTCAATTATTTAGATTGAGGTCTGATAAAAACCATTGCTTGACTTCCGGGAGCTCCTGTTACAACTCTTCCTATTTCTAAAGTTGGAGCAAGACCATCTTCCCCTCTTGGTCCGGTTGGACCAGTTGGACCTGTTGTATTAGAACTATTTCCTATTATATAGAATTTACTTGGACAAGGACAATTATCATTCATTATAGACTCCTTTCTATTTGAAAAATCTATTTCATTTCTTTATACTATATGTAATTTCTAAAAATTGGTTAATAAAAACTCTTGATAAACAAGAGTAATTTTTAAATGGTGCTGAAAACAGGATTCGAACCTGCGACCTATCCCTTACGAGAGGATTGCTCTACCATCCTGAGCTATTTCAGCATGAAGAAATAGACTAGCTATTTCTTATTTTTCTTTTTTATTATCAGTTAAGGCTGCTTTTCTTGAGAAGTTAAGACGTCCTTTTTTATCATAACCTAAACATTTAACTAAGATTTCATCACCTAACTTAACAACATCTTCAACTGTCTTTACACGTTCTTTAGCAAGTTCTGAAATATGAACTAATCCTTCACAGCCTGGCCAAATTTGAACGAAGCATCCAAAGTCTTCAACTTTAACAACTTTCGCATTGTAAATCTCTCCTACTTCGGCTTCTCTTACAATATCTTGAATCATCTTAGCTGTTTTATCAATTATTTCTTTATCAGTATGATAAATTATTACGCGACCATCATCTTCAAGGTCTACTTTAACAGCATTCATATCAGTTACGGCTGTTACATTACTTGCTTCAAGAATAATCTTGGTAATCATTTCTCCACCTTTACCAATGACATCTTTAATCTTATTAGGATTAATCATGAAGGTCATAGTCTTAGGTGCATACTTAGATACTTCTTTTCTTGGCTCAGGAATAGTTTCTTGCATTTTATCAAGAATTTCCATTCGAGCATCTCTTGCTTGAGCTAAAGCTTTTTCAAGGATTTCCTTGGTAACTCCTTTTATTTTAATATCCATCTGAAGTGCACAGATACCATCTCTTGTACCAGCAACTTTAAAGTCCATATCTCCAAGATGGTCTTCCATACCTTGAATATCTGTTAAAATTGTATACTCATCACCTGCTGTAATTAAACCCATAGCAATTCCAGCAACCGGGGCTTTAATTGGAACTCCAGCTGCCATTAAACTCATACAACCAGCACAGATACTTGCTTGACTTGATGAACCATTGCTTTCTAATATTTCAGATACAACTCTAATTGTATAAGGAAATTCATCTTCACTTGGAATTACTTGAGCAAGGGCTCTTTCTCCTAAAGCTCCATGTCCAATTTCTCTTCTTCCTGGGGCTCCATATCTTCCAGTTTCTCCTACTGAAAAGGCTGGGAAGTTATAATGTAACATGAATCTTTTTTCAGTTTCAATATCTAAACCATCTAGAATTTGATGTTCTCCTAAAGCGCCTAGTGTAGTAACGGATAAACTTTGAGTTTGTCCTCTTGTAAATAAAGCACTTCCATGCGTTCTTGGTAATAAGTCAATATCGGTTGAAAGAGGTCTAATCTCTGTCATTGTACGACCATCTGCTCTTGTATGTTCAAGAACTGTTATATTTCTAAATAATTCATATTCAATAGCATCAAAGATTCTTGTTACTTTAACTTTTAATTCACTTAATTCTTCTTCTTTTAAATTAGAATTTTCTTCTTCATATTTGGTAACTAAATCTTCTTTTAGTTTATCAATAGCTGCATATTTTTCTAATTTATCTTTAATTCTTAAAGCTTTATCTAAATCACTTCTGATTAAGTTATCAACTTCACTTTGTAGTTCTTCAGAAATTTCAAGTCTTGGATATTCCATTTTTTCAACACCAATTTCTTTGATAATTTCTTCTTCAAAATCACATAATTCTTTAATTGCTTCATGTCCAAACATTAATGCATCTAACATGTCGGCTTCTGATACTTCTTTACTTCCAGCTTCAACCATGTTAATTGCTTCTTTCGTTCCAGCAACCGTTAAGTTGATATCAGACTTACTATCTTCTTCATTAGTTGGATTAATAATAAACTTACCATCTACTCTTCCAACTTTAACTCCAGCAATTGGTCCATCAAAAGGAACCTTAGAAATACAAGTGGCTAAACTTGAACCAAACATAGCAGGCATTTCTGGTTGAATGTCAGGATTAACTGATAAAACCGTATTAACTACTTGAACTTCATTTCTAAAGTCTTCTGGAAATAAAGGACGCATAGGTCTATCAATCATTCTGGCAGCAAGCGTTGCAGCTTCCGTTGGTCTTCCTTCTCTTTTAATAAATCCCCCTGGAATCTTTCCTACTGAATATAGTTTTTCTTGATAAACAACCATTAATGGGAAAAAGTCTGATAATAAATTAACATTTTCAGATACACATACAGTTGATAAAACAACTGTATCATCAAATCTAACAAGAACAGCTCCATTTGCTTGTTTAGCAAGTTCACCATATTCAACAACAATTTTTTTACCATAAAAATCTTTTTCAAATATTTTCTTCATAATAACTCCTTCTCTAAAATAAAGACACTTAAAAACAAGTGTCTACTTTCTTAATCCTAATTTGCTTATTAATTCACGATATCTAGTTACATCTTTTTTAGCTAAATAATTTAGTAAACTCTTTCTTTGACCTACTTTTTTAAGTAAACCACGTCTTGAGTGATGGTCGTGAATATGAACTTTTAAGTGTTCAGTTAAGGCATTAATTTCATTAGTTAAAATTGCAACTTGAACTTCAACTGAACCAGTATCATGTTCATTTCTTCTAAAATCTTCAACAATCTTAGTTTTCTTTTCTTTTGTTAAAGCCATATTTCCTCCTTTATATTATATTCGCTAATTCGTTGTCTAGGACTGAGGAATCCGGGGCAAAGAATTAGTAAGCATTAATAATATACCTTGTTTTTCAAAAATATGCAAGTGTTTTTAAGCATTTTTTCTACTTTTTTTTAGTTTTCAATACCAAATATACAGTTTTCATAGATAAATTTTTCAATTTTTAATGAGTCTCCTGTTGTATAATACTCTGATAATAATTTATTAAACTCTAAAATATCTTCTTCTTTAACTGTAATAATTCCACATCCATTTTCTATCATAATTTTATTAGCAACAATCATACTAGTTCTTTTATTGCCATCAAAGAATAATTGAGCCCTCATGCAATATAACATTAATTTAATAGCTTTTTCAGTATTACATTCTATTGAATTTATTTCTTCAAGCTCTTTAATTACTTCTTCTTTTATAGGAATTTTAGGAATATATGAAGTACCTGAAATTCCAACTTGAGAGTCTCTTAATACTCCCCATTTCAAAGATTCATTTCTTGATACAAATGAATTAATATGACAAATATATTGGGGATTTACTTCGGTATACAAATTTTCAAGTATTTCTCTCCATGCATCTCTTAAGTTTAAAATACAAGTTACAAAATCTAAATTAATAGAACTATTTACTCCATCTAAAATTTCTTTAGCATCAGTTATAGATACATCAAGTCCTTCTAATTTAGTTGAATTATAAATAAGTTTTACTAAATTATTATTTACTAATTTAATATTTTCATTCTTACTTAATCTATATTTATCTTTCATTTTATTATCTTTCTAGTTTCAATATCAAAGATATGTTTTCTACTTTCTAATGCACCTTCATTAGAGGAACCTATATATAATTTATTATCACTTATAGTATAAGATATACTATCATCAAACTCTAATTTACCGTCTAGTACACTATTTAAATTATAATCAATTATATCAACAACATTATTCTCTTCTTCAACTAAAATCAAATCATCTGTAATAGGAAATCCTGATACATAAGTTCTACCTAATTCTTTTACTACTTTACCAGTTTCAATATTAATTATCTTGCCTTGATTATCTTCTTCAACATAAACTACTTTTAAATCTTTATTTATAATTGTTGTATTATGTCTACTTATATAATCTGGACGATATTTATTAGGTTCATTAACCATAATAAAACCAAATTTATCAAAATCAAAGTTAGTTATCTCTTCTCCGGTTTCAATATTTAAAAAACCAAACTTATCATTTCTAATTGCAACTATTATATTATCCATTTTCCCGTCTATTCCTTCTTCAAAAGGAGTAATACCTATTTGCTTATAAATACTTGGAGCAATTATTTTACCTTGATTATCAATTATTCCA
The DNA here is from genome assembly GCA_947629475.1 of uncultured Bacilli bacterium. Lineage (GTDB taxonomy): Bacteria > Bacillota_I > Bacilli_A > RF39 > UBA660 > RUG591. Next base: position 4,475 of record CANRDV010000053.1, on the reverse strand, counting down.
CTTAAATTACTACTTGTAATTGTTAAAAAGTAAGTTTTATTATCTTTTGTAAATATGTTTGTATAAAAATTATATTCCTCGCTTATTTTTCTCTTATCTTTAAAGTTATAAAGAAAAGCTTCTACTGGCTCATTAACATTTAATCCGTTATCAAAACTGTTTTCATCATAATTTCTATCTCTGATTAAAGCAATTCCTTCATTGTAATTAATATAATAACTTCCTAATTGACCATAAGCAGGCTCTCCACAATATTCATTAGTACAGACATATTTCCCTACAAACTCTCCATTACATACTTCACTTTCTTTTTTATTTTCAGTTGCTGTTACCTTAACAATCTTACCATCAACATACTGATCCCCTGGACATAAAAATAAAGTATCTTTTTCAATTAAAATATCCTTATTAGTATCTTCTTCAACACTTGCTTTTTCATAAATATAGTAAATTAAAGTAACGCCTATTATAAAACAAATAGCAGCTATTCCTAATTTCATTATTTTCTTTTTATCCATTCTTTTTCACCTAAGATTAGTATATCACTTTTAATTAATTAATTCAATAGAAAAAAATAACTCACATAAGTTATTTTAATAGTTATATAATCCATGTATTTTACTAATTTCAGTATCAGTTAAATCATCTAATTGCCATTTATCATTTACTTTTTTAAGTGTTAAATTTAAAGTATAAGTAACTTTATCTTTAGCATCTTTTAATTTCTCTAATTTATAATCATTAAACTTTGAAATATCTGTAGTCTTACCATCTTCCATTATAAACTCTTTAGGGTTATTATTAAAATATTCCGTTGCTTCATCAATTATTTTCTTATAATCATATACTTCAATTTCTGTTTCAACTGTTGCTGTATCACCATCTATTGTTTCTTCCTTTATTTCATATGATAAATGTTGATATTGATTCTTTAAAATATCTCGATACTTATCTTTTTGCTCTGTTGTCATAACTGTCTCTGTTAAAAGAGTTTCATCTAAATCACTTAAAACACTTTTATCTAAAGTAACATAATTATTAAGTAAAGTTTCAACTCTTTTAGTTGGTGTATTCATTAAATCATTATCACTACAACCTGTTATTAGTAAAATTGATACTATAATTCCTATTAGTAATTTTTTCAAATTAATCCCTCCACTTATAATATGGTAAATTTTCTTAAAAATATACAAAAAATAGTTTGAGTTTATCAAACTATTAATTTATAACATCCATGATTACTTTATTAATAATGTTATCCATGGAATCAGTTTTTGATTTATCAAAATCACTTTTAATTGTATCTATATGAGCATCAATTAAACTAACTAATCTTTGCATTCTAGCCCCTAATGGCTTATTTTCTAAATTATCAAGAATTATTTCTAAATTAGATAACTTAGAGTATTTACCATAATTATTACTTTTAATATATGCTTCATATAAATGTTTAAAGGAATAAACATCAATTGAATTAAATCTTTTATCTTCAAGTATCTTCATACTTGTATATAAATAATTATTTTTAATTGATTTATCTAAGATGGTTTCACCTAGTTTATTCTTAATATTTGGAATAAAGTCTTTGTTATTTAAAACTTTTTCTATTATTTCTTTAACATTAACATAATTTAATCCTACTAAGATATGAGCTAGAGTATCACCATCATTATTTTGATGATTAATATCAACTTTATCTATATATTTTAATACTAAATCATAGTTTTTATTTTTAAGTAAATACATGATAACATTGTTTCCATTAGAATCAAGTGTATTAAAATCAAAACCTTCCTTACTAATTATTTTAGAAACAACCTCAAGGTCGTTTTCATTAATAAGCGAGAAAATCAGGGACGGATCAGCCTCACATAGACTTTCAGCTTGCATTATTGAGTAAAACATAAATTGCACCTCTTTCGTTTATGGCTTAATATTCTAACAAACTTTTCTTTGTTTGTCAAATTTTTGAGTCTACTTCTTTTTTATTTGCTAACTTTAATAGTTCAAATAGCTTCAAATGATGCTCATTTATTTCTGTTTTTAAAGACTCTTTAAACTCTTCAACTATTTTTTCAAGATTAGTTTCAATTTTTCCAAAATACTCAAAATACAAATATTCTAATTTTTCTCTATCTTGGTCTTTATAAGCATTTTTTAGTTCGCTTAATAAATATTTTTTTATTTTAACTTCACTTCTTGTTAGAAAACTATAATCTTTACGATTACCTACTATATTATATGCAGGATTTACTAAAGTGCATCTTCTTGAGATATCAACAGCATCAACGGCTTCATCAAGTAATAAATCACTTAATTTGGCTACCATATAATTATCTCCTAATAAGACACCTACTACTCTATAAGTATCTGTAAACAAGCAGGCATATTTTAAAGTTTTTATTTTTTTATTATCAAAGACTTCCGTTTTATTAAGAATTGACATGACAAGTGAATCATCTATAACTATTTTTTTAGTTAATAAATCTTCAAGGAATTCTGTTTCTACCTTAAAAATAGGCATTCTTTTAATATGTAAAATAGGGTCATTTTTTTCCCATTCATAAAATTCATAAAAATCATTATTAAAATTTAATAAAATATCATATATGTATACCATTTAGTCTCCTTTAAATACTGCTATTGTTATTAATAAAATACCAAGTAATGAAAGTAAGCATTCAAACCTAGTTAAGATTAACTTAAGATATTCTAAAAAAGTAAATCCTATTGTCAAATAGTTTAAGTATAAAATTATATACATAAAACCTATTATAGCAAAACCAAATCCTATTAAAAAGAGAAAAAAGCGTATCACATTTCACCTAGTAATAGTTTATTTTGATTTCATTAATATTATGATAATAAGTTTAATTTTTATACAAAAAACTAGTGATTTTTTTCACTAGTTTATTTTAAGCTACTTTTCCAAGAGAATTTTCTTCTTCTTGAACTGTTCTATTTTGATTTTTTTCTTTTAATTCTGTCCATCTAATAATAGCTTCTCTTACATCACTTAACTCTTGAGTTTTTGAAGTTATTTCATTTCTTTGAGACTCAAGGATTTCTTTAGCATTGACAATCATTTGTTGAGCTTCTTTTTTCTTTTCTGCTAAAATTCTTCTTGCTTCAGCTAAATCTTTATTTAATTTATTAATTTCATTTTGTCCACTATAGATTTGTTCACTTGCTGTTTTATATTCATCTAAATCTTTTAAAACATCACTTAAATCTAAAGTTTCAGTATCTTCCTCTGGTGTTTCTTGATTTCTGCCTAAATATTGATTTAATTTATCTTCTTTTTCTTCTTGAGTTACTTCAGGATTTGCTGGTGCTTGAGAAGGTTCTTCTTTGGAAACTTCGTTAGGAGTTTCTGGTTTAACCTCTTCCGTTACTTCTTCTGTATTTAACTTTTGTCCTAAGAAGAAATTTGGTTGTTCAGTTGCATCAGGTGTTTCAGACTCTTCTTGAGGAGCAACAGCAACTGTTGGAGCAACTTGAACTTCTTCATTTGCTGTTTCTTGCACTTCTTCAGCAACTGGCTCTGGAGTTATGCTTGATAATACTTTTAAAGTATTACCAGTTCTAGCAACTACTGTTTTACTAACCTTTAACTTCCTTGGTGGAGTTATGGTTTTATCATCACTTCCAGAATCAACAACTGAAATATTAGCCGTTTTAGCTCTTTCAACTACTTTTTCCGAAGTTGGAAGTTCAATGGCAACATCTTCAGGAGGTGCTACTTCTGGTGTTTGGTTCACAGAAACAGTTGCAGCAGGAGTTGGAGCTGCTGGTGCAGGAGATGCTTCCTGAGTTGGTTCAACACTAGGTGCTGCATCAGGCACAGTATTAACTTGAGCACTAACTTTACTCATAATCTCCTTAGTCTTTTCCCTAAAAGTTTTTCCAGAACTAAGTTTAGCTGGCTTAGAATATTTACCTACTCCAGCCTTTACAATTTTATTATTAATTAATTCTTCATCAGTATTTAAAGCAGTTATGTTATCTAGCATGCTAATCACCCCTCACTAATCATTTTTAGATAGTTCACGTAATAAGTCTTTGATTCTTGTCCACTCAGTATCGTCACTAACAGTATTTAAAGTAACTTCATTATTAACACGAGTAATACTAGAAACATAAATAGTTACATTCCCATTATCATCAGTTTCATTTTTAGTATATATTAAATACTCCTTATTAGTATCATTAAACTTAAAAGATAATAATACTTCTACCTCTTCTTTAGTACCATTTTCAAGTGTTATATTAATCATTTTTTTATCTTCCATGTTCTAATCCTCCATATCTACTATAATCATTTTACCATATTTATTTTTTATTGCAAGTATTTTTTATATTTTTTTTAATTTTTTTTCATTTTTTAATCATTTTTTATAAATCGTTATTTGCATAGTTCGGCTGGTAGAATAAAATTATTTACTAGTAACTTCAAACAATTCTCTATATTTTAA
>CANRDV010000052.1 GCA_947629475.1 uncultured Bacilli bacterium | reverse complement strand
AAAAGTATTACTTTTTATCCTTATGGAGGTTTAACTTTATTTGATACTAAAGAAAATCGAAGTATTAATAAAGAAATAATAATTATGTTATCAGGACCAATTATGCAGATAATTACTTATTTAATTTTAAGTTATTTCTTTAAATATGATTATATTAGAAACTATCATTTAACAATTCTAATATTTAATTTACTTCCTATTTTATCCCTTGATGGGGGAAGATTACTTAATCTTTTTTTAGATAAATATTTTAATTACTTAAAAAGTTTTTATATAACAGTTATTATTTCTTTTATAACAATTAGTATTTTAATTATAATCTGTTTAGTTAATTATCATAACTTAAATTTATTACTAATGAGTATTTTTTTGATATTTAAAATAATTAAAAGTCTTAAAGATATTAAATATTATTATAAGAAGTTTCTACTTGAAAGATATTTATATGATTATAAATATAATAAAGTAAGTATTGTTAAAAGTATCTATGATTTTTATAAAGAAAGAAATCATTATATAGGTTATCAAGATGAAAAAAGTTATCTAAATAAATACTTTGAATATAATAAAAATAGAGAAAATTGAAAAAAATACTTGACAAATAAAGAAAAATCGAGTATTATTCTATACGTGAACCAAAAAAGGAAAGAGATTAAGTCCACCTGATTACATATAGTAATGGGTAAAATGCCTGAATAAGTAGTTTATTTTGTGTGTTTTAAAGTGGGCTTTTAGGGTCTACTTTTTTGATTTAAAACATTGGAGGTGTTTTGTATCGCAAACGGTAAGAATGGTTTGTTAATTAATGAACAAATCAAAGCAAGTTCAGTTTTAGTTATTGGACCAAATGGAGAACAAGTTGGAGTGAAACCTTTGAAAGATGCTTTAGTTTTAGCAAATTATGCAGGGCTTGACTTAGTTCTAATGAATCCTAATGGTAATCCACCTGTTTGTAAAATAATGGACTATAATAAGTATCGTTATTTAAAAAACAAGAAAGAAAAAGAAAACATCAAAAGACAAAAAGCCAATATGGTTGAAACTAAGGAATTTAGACTTAGTAGTGTTATTGATGTTGGAGACTTTGAAACCAAGGTTAAACAAGTTTCAAAGTATTTAAAGAAGGGTGCGAAGATTAAGGTTACGATTAGATTTAAAGGAAGACAAATGTCACATACCGAATTAGGACAAGAAGTACTTGAAAGATTTGCTGAAAGATTAAGTGATTTAGCAGAAGTATCAGACCAACCAAAACTAGATGGTCGAATAATGACTATGATGCTTACACCAAAAAAATAAGAAAGGATGGGATATTATGCCAAAGTTAAAAACGCATAAGGGTACTAAGAAAGTACTAAAAATTAGAAAAGGCGGAAGTATTAAGATTGGACGTCCTGGTTCAAGACATAATACTGGAAAGAAGAATGCAGCCTTAAACAGAAAAAATAGAAAGGGATCAACTTTATCAAAAGCTGATCAAAATAGATTAAGAGATATAATCTAAAGGAGGATTTTATGACAAGAGTTAAAAGTGGAGTACAAACCAAAAGAAGACATAAAAAAGTTTTAAAAGAAGCTAGTGGCTATTTTGGTAGCAAGCATAGATTATATAAGAGTGCTAAAGAACAATTAATGCATTCTAAAGTATATGCTTACAGAGACAGAAGACAAAAGAAGAGAGAATTTAGAAAATTATGGATTACCAGAATTAATGCAGCATGTAGAGAAAATGATATTAGTTATTCTAAATTCATCGATGGCTTAAATAAAGCTGGAGTTGAAGTTAATCGTAAGATGTTATCAGAACTTGCTATTAACGACATGGATGCTTTCAAAGAATTAGTTAAAGTTGCTAAAAGTGGTAAAGTAGTTGCTAAAGAAGAGAGTAAGACTGAACCAAAAAAAGAAGAAGTTAAAGAGACTAAAGAAACAAAAGATTTAAGTAGTATGACTGTTGCTGAACTTAAAAGTTTAGCTAAAGAAAAAGGAATTGAAGGATATACTACCATGAAAAAAGCTGAATTATTAGAGGCTTTAAAATAAACAAATTAATGGATTTATGTTGTCCTGCCTAATTAGGTCCAGCATAAGAAGTTAATTGATGAAGAAAAGGAGAAAAATATATGACAGTAGTTTCAATGAATTATTTATTAGAAGCAGGTGTACATTTTGGACACCAAAGAAGAAGATGGAACCCAAAGATGAAAGAATATATCTTTGAGGTACGTGATGATATTTATATAATCGATTTACAAAAAACCGTTAAGAAAATCGAAGAAGCTTATAATGCTTTAACAGAAATTGTTAAAGATGGTGGAAAGGTAATTTTTGTTGGTACTAAAAAACAAGCAAATGAAGCTTGCTTAGAATGTGCTGAAAGAACAAATATGTACTATGTAACTGAACGTTGGTTAGGTGGAACATTAACTAACTTCAAGACTATTCGTTCAAGAGTTAAGAGATTAGAAGAACTTGAAAAGATGCAAGAAGATGGTACATTTGATTTATTACCTAAAAAAGAAGTTGCTTTACTTAATAAAGAATATGAAAAATTAAACAGATACTTAAAAGGTATCAGAGATATGAAAGAATTACCTAAAGCTATGATTGTTGTTGACCCAACTCAAGAAGAAATAGCTGTAAGAGAAGCACACAAATTAGGTATAAAAACCTTTGGTATTGTTGATACTAATTCTGACCCAGATACACTTGATTACCCAATTCCTGGTAATGATGATGCTGTAAGAGCAGTAAAAGTAGTTTTATATGCTTTAACAAATGCTATTTCAACCGTTAACGGAGAAGAAATATTTGATGTTTTAACGGAAGAAGATAAAGCAGCTAATGAAGACGGAGAAGATGCAAGTGCCGAAGAAACTGAAAATAAGAAAGAAGCAGTAAAAGAAACTAAGAAAGAAGTTCAAAAAGAAGAAGTTAAAAAGGAAGAAATAGAAGTAAAAGAAGAAGATGTAGAAGTTGATATTAAAACTTTATCTTTAACTGAACTTAAGGAGTTAGCTAAAGCAAGAGGAGTTAAAGGTTACTCAAAAATGAAAAAAGATGAGCTTATAGATGCTTTAAAATAAGGAGGAATTTATGTATAGTGCTAGTGATGTAAAAACTTTAAGAGAAAAAACAGGTGCTGGAATGCTTGATTGTAAAAAAGCCCTTGATGAAACAAAAGGTGATATTGAAAAAGCCGTAGATTACTTAAGAGAAAAAGGAATTGCTAAAGCCAGCAAGAAAAGTGATAGAATTGCAGCTGAGGGGTTAAGTCAAATCTATACAAATGGCAATAAAGCTATTATCTTAGAAGTTAATAGTGAAACAGATTTTGTTGCTAGAAATGAGGAGTTCCAAAACTTTGTTAAAAAATTAGGCGAAGGCTTATTAAATAGTAATGCCAAAACTTTAGAAGAAGCTTTAGATGTTGTTATTGATTCTGAAAAAGTTTCCGATTTAGTAATTCAAATTACAGCTAAAATTGGTGAAAAGATTAGTTTCAGAAGATTTAACATTGTTGAAAAAAAGGACTCAGAAAATTTCGGTTCTTATTTACACATGGGTGGAAAAATTGCTTCTTTAGTCGTAATTGAAGGTGGAAATTCCGATGTTGCCCATGACGTTGCAATGCATGTTGCAGCAATGCGTCCTTTATATGCAACAGAAAGCGATGTTCCAAGTGACGTATTAGAAAAAGAAAAAAATATTATGCGTCAAGAATTATTAAATGAAGGTAAACCTGAGGATAAAATTGAAAATATTTTAGTAGGTAAAGTTCGTAAATACTATGAAGAAGTATGTCTTTTAGACCAAATTTTTGTTAAAGCTGAAAACAAAGAAACAGTTGGTAAATTCTTAGAAAATAATGGAGCTAAACTTGTTTCTATGACAAGATTTGAAGTAGGCGAAGGAATTGAAAAAAGACAAGATGATTTTGTGGAAGAAGTTATGAACCAAATAAATGGATAAGTATAGGCTTATTCATTTTTTTTAAAAAGTTTAAAAATGGGGTTGAACTTTTAATAAAAAAATGTTATTATATCTAATTTGAGGAGTGGGAGTATGGAAAGACGTGATTTTGTAGTTATTAATGCTACAGTTTCAAAATATGACAATTTATTTGATTTTCATGAAGATATGGGAATAGTCCTATATAATTCTAAATTTGGTTTTATTAATAAGGAAGGAAAAGAAGTAGTTAAAACTATTTATCTTGATGCTAAAGATTTTAGCAATGGTTATGCAGCCGTTAAAGATGAAAATGCTTGGTTCTTTATTAATAAGAAAGGAGAAAAAGTAAGTTCTGATTATGATTTTGTTCAAAGTTTTAAAAATGGCTTTGCTATAGTAGAAAAAAATTCTAAATTAGGAATAATTAATACTAAATTTAAAGAAATTATTCCAATTATCTATGATACAATTGATTCTATAAGCAATGGATTAATCTTAGTATCTATAAATGAAATATTTAAGTATATTAATTTAAATAATGAAACAGAAATTGAACTTCCAAAATTTATTAAAAGAGCTTATCCATTTAAAAATGGAATTGCAAGATTAGAAAATGAAAATTATAAAACTGGTTATATTGACATTAATGGTAATCAAGTAACAGATTTTATTTATACAAGTGGAAGTGATTTTAGTAAAAACTTTGCAAATGTTACAACCAAAGAAGGTTCAACTATTATTTATAAAAATGGAGAAGAATTATTTCCTAAAACAAAAGATTTTAGTATTAATAGTATTTTATCAAATGGTAACTTTGAAGCATCTTTAGGTTATAAGAAAAATGTTTTAATTAACCATTTAGGAGCTTTAGTAACAAAGAAAACATATACTCATATGTATTATGAAAGTGATGGTTTAATTAGAGTTCAAGATGAAAACAATAATTATGGATTTATTGATATAAATGGACAAGAAATAATTCCTCCAACATTAGATTATGCTGATGATTACAATGATGGACTTATAGCAGTAAGAGATAGAGAAACTCAAAAATATGGTTATATGGATAAATATGGTATCTTAGTTATTCCATATATCTATGATAGAGCAAGAAACTTTAGTAATGGGATAGCTATTGTTGAAGTTGCTGGTAATAGATTTTATATAGATAAGAATAATAAACCTTTAATAACTAAAGAAACTAAAAAGAAAATTATTAAAGTTGAAGCTCCAGGTAATATTCCAAGTTATGTAATTGATTATGATATTACTAAAGACTTCTTAAGATATCGAACTGAACTTACAGTAAGTTCTGAATGGACTCCAAGAGTAGTTGAAACTAATGATATTAATAAAGTTAAAGAACATGAAGAAAAAGTATTAAATTTAGAAACTCAAATAAATATCTCCATGGAAGAATTAACCAAACCAAAAGTTTTAAAAAAATAATTAGTAAAAGTAGTTAAATTTAAAAAAACTACTTTTAATTTTATTATTAATGCTGTATAATGATAATAGGAATGGTGATAAAATGGAAATAGGAAGATATATAGTAATTGGAGTTATAATCTTAATAATCTTACTGGCAGTCTTAAAATCAACTCGGAAAGATGCTCATTTAGAAATTAATAAATTAATTGATTATTTAGGAGGAAAAGATAATATTGTTAATAGTGATTATAACTTATCAAGATTTATAGTAACTTTAAGAGATACAACCAAGGCTAATAAAGAAGCTATTCAAAAACTTGGAGCTAAAGGAATAGTAGAGATTGATAATCAATTAAAAATAATTCTTGGAAATAATTCTAAACAATTAAAAAAATATATAGATGACATAAAACGATAAAAAAATCGTTTTTTTTCTATAATTCGACAAAATTCGACAAAGTTCGACATTTTTTTTTGCAATAATAGATGTGAGGTGAGATAGGTGGTTTATCTTATATTTAACATAAGCTTTTTATTTTTACCAATATCTATTTACTTATTAAACTTATGTTATATTAATAATTATAAAACTTATAACTCTAAATTAGGATTATCTTTAATTTTAATCTTTGAAGTTATATTATTTATAATCTTTAAAGACTATACTAAATCATTAATTCTAATTAATATTCCTTTATTAATAGCTTATTTAAAGAAAATGGAATTAACAAGTTTTATTTTAACTATTTTAATAGGTTTTTATTATTGTTTTAGTTTTAATTATAATCCCTTTTTTATCTTCTTTGAATATACTTTATATTATTGTTTATTTTTAATATTTATCAAAAGAATTTTAAAAGTAAATGCTTTAATAGATATATTTATCTTTATTAAAAGTATTACTTTAACAATGGAAGTTATTTATTTTAATAACAATACATTACCATTTATAAATAATTTTTTAGATATATTAGTTAAGATGTTAATATTTTATGGAAGTAGCTATTTAGTATTTATGTTTTTATTGAGAGGAGAAGAAATAATGAATTTAAATACGGCTATAAGAGAACTAGAAAAAGAAAAAGTATTAAGAACATCTCTTTTTAAACTAACACATGAAATTAAAAATCCTATTGCAGTTTGTAAAGGATATTTAGATATGTTAGATTTAAATGATAAGAAAAAAATATTAAAATATATTCCAATTATAAAAGGAGAAATTGAAAGAACTTTAACTATGATGGATGATTATTTAGAATATACTAAATTAAGTATTGAAAAAGATGAAGTAGATATTTATATGTTACTTGAAGAAGTAATAAATTCTTTAGAATTATTCTTTAGAGAAAATAAAATTAAATTAGAGATTAATATTCCTGATGATGAATTATATTTAATGGTAGACTATAACAGAATTAAACAAGTAATAGTTAACTTACTTAAAAATGCTCATGAAGCAATAGATTTAAATAAAGGGGAAATGGTTATTAAAATCGAAACAAAACTTTTAAAGAATAATTTTCAAATAATAATTGAAGATAATGGAATAGGGATGGATAATGAAACCTTAAATAATGTTGGGAACTTATTTTTTACAACTAAAAGAAATGGAACAGGATTAGGTACTAGTTTATCAAAAGAAATAATTGAACTTCATGGAGGAAAGATTAAATATTATTCTACTTTAGGGGTAGGAACTAAAGTTATTATAACTTTACCTTTATAACTTTACAATTAAGAGTAATTATTATATAATTTCTTTGGAAGTGATAAAATGATAAATATAGTTTTATATGAACCTGAGATACCTATGAATACTGGGAATATAATGAGAACTTGTGTTGCAACTAACACGAGACTTCATTTAATAGAACCTTTAGGATTTAAGTTAGATTCAGCTAGTGTTAAAAGAAGTGGAGTTAATTATATTGATAAATTAGAATATTATGTTTATAAAAACTTTGATGAATTTAAAAGTAAAAATAAAGGAACATATTATTATTTTACAAGATATGGTAAGAAACCTCATACTAGTTTTGATTATAAAGAAGCTTATAATAAAGGAGATATTTATTTAATCTTTGGAAAAGAATCAACAGGTATTCCAAGAAGTATTCTAAAAGAAGATTTAGAACATTGTATGCGAATACCAATGACTAAAAATGTAAGAAGTTTAAATCTTTCTAATTGTTGTAGTATTGTTGTTTATGAAGTATTAAGACAACTTGATTATTTAGATTTATTAAGAGTTGAACCTCATAAAAGTGAAGATTATATAATAGATGGAATTGAAAAACATAAATAATTTAAAAAAAGTACTTGATTTAATTAGTGGGACATGGTATGATTATATTGTCTACTTAATATAGATATTACTCGCTATATTTTAATTGAATGATATTTTCTTAAATATTGTTTTCTAAATATGATATTATTCTGTATTATTATAATTTAATTTATTATTTTTGCGAGGGTTCGCTATCTTATTTTATATTTTTTGTTAATTTTATTTTAAAAATTAATTTTTCTTTTAATCATTCAAAGTAGACAATTAAGCCTTGGTTTTATAATACCAGGCTTTTTTTTCTTTACAATTAGAAATAAAAATAGTAAAATATGTTTAAGGAAGTGAGATATATGCCTGAATTACCAGAAGTTGAAACAGTTAAAAATGTTTTAAAAAAAGATTTAATTAATTTAAAAATAAAAAAAGTAAATGTTTATTATAAAGATATGATTAAAACAGATTATAATGAATTTATTAATAATTTAGTTGGAGAAATAATACTTGATATTAAAAGATATGGTAAATGGTTAGTTTTTGAAACAACTAATTATTGTCTTCTTAGTCATTTAAGAATGGAAGGTAAATACTATTATACAACTTATCAAGAACCAGAAAAACATGAACATGTTATTTTTCTATTTAATAATGGTAAAGTATTAAGATATAAGGATGTTCGGAAATTTGGTGTTATGTATTTAGTAAAAAAGGATAAACTATTTATAGATACACCACTTGCTAATTTAGGATATGAACCATTTTGTAAGGAGTTAACAAGTAGTTATCTATTAGATAAATTTAAAACCAAGAGATTACCAATTAAAACAGTTCTTTTAGACCAAGAAATAATATCAGGACTTGGAAATATTTATGATGATGAAGTTTTATTTAAAAGTCGTATTTCTCCTTTTAAAAAAGCTAATACTTTAACTAAACAGGAATGTGAAGAGATAATTAAAAATTCAAAAGAAATATTAAGCGAAGCTATCAAATTAGGAGGAACGACGATTAGAAGTTACACATCAAGTCTAGGAGTAACAGGAAGTTATCAAGATAAATTACTTGTTCATACTAAAAAGATTTGTAGTGTTTGCAAAAGTCCAATTGAAGTTACTAAGATAGGTGGTAGAAGTACTTATTATTGCAAGAAATGTCAGAAGGTAGATTATGAGTAGAGTAGTTGGAAGTGTAACAAGAAAAATATTTGCATCTGATAGTAACTATTGTGTTTTACTTTTTAAAGTTAAAGAAAATGATATAGACCCTAAGTACAACAATAAAACAATTACTATAACTGGTTATTTTCATGACGTAGATGAACTTGAAGATGTTTCTTTAACTGGAGAATTTATGAAGCATGCAAAATATGGAGAACAATTTAGTGTTGCAAGTTATCAAAGAATGTTACCAGAAGATAAAAATAGTATCATTGATTTCTTTTCAGGTGGTATGTTTAAAGGAATAGGAGAGACTAAAGCTACTAGAATTTATGAAGTATTAGGTGATAAAGCAATTGAAAAAATCAAAGAAGATAATAGTGTTCTTTATCAAGTTAAATGTTTATCTGAAAGAAATATTGATATGATTATTTCCAAACTTGAAGAATTAGGTCAAAGTACCGAAACTTTACTTAGATTATCTGAACTTGGTTTTCCATCAGCTGATACAACTTTAATTTATAAATATTATAAAGAAAAAACTATTGAAACAGTAAATGAAGATATTTATAATCTTTTTTATGACTTAGAAAAAATTACTTTTAATAAAGTTGATAAAATAGCACTTCGAAATAATATCAAAAAGAATGATACAAGAAGAATTAAAGCTGGAATTATTTATGCAGCAAGAACTATTGCTTTTGAAACTGGTAATACTTATACAAGTAAAGAAGAAATCTTTAAAACTTTAAGAATTATGATTAACTATGAACCAGATATAGAAGTATATTCATCTTGTTTAGAAGAACTTTGTAATGATTTAAGACTAATAAAAATAGATGATAACTATGAACTTAAAGAATATCATGAAGCAGATTCTAATATTGTTAAAAGATTAACTTATTTAAATAATAAAGAAGATATGATTTATAAAATAGATTTAGATACTAAAATAAATGATTTTGAAAAAGATAATAATATTACTTATGATGAAGTTCAAAGAGAAGCAATTAAAGAAGCCTTCCTTAAAAATATTTTAATCATAACCGGAGGTCCCGGAACTGGAAAAACGACGATTATTAAGTCAATTGTAGAATTATATAAGGAAATATTTAATAAAAAATATATTGAATTAGAAGATGAAATAGCCTTACTGGCTCCAACTGGAAGAGCTAGTAAAAGAGTTATGGAAGCAACACTATCAAGAGCAAGTACAATCCATCGGTTCTTAAAATGGAATAAAGATTTAAATAGATTTCAAGTAAATGAATTTAATAAAAGTAATGTTAAATTGGTTATTATAGATGAATTTAGTATGGTTGATACTTTACTTTTTGATTCACTTTTAAAAGGACTAAAGTATGATACTAAGATTATCTTAGTTGGAGATGCTAATCAATTACCAAGTGTGTCACCGGGTGAAATATTAAAGGATTTAATTGAATCAGGAGTTTTTCCAACTATTAGATTAAAAAAATTATATAGACAAACTGAGGGCTCAAATATCATTAATCTTGCTTATGATGTAAATGAAGGAGAAATAAATTATTCTTTATTTAATAAAGATGATGATTTAAAATTTTATAGGGCAGATTCTAGTAATATTAAAGATAAACTAACTACTTTAATGAAAGATTTAAAAAAGAAAGATTATCATGATTATCAGATAATGGCACCTATGTATAAAACTTTAAATGGAATTAATAACTTAAACTTTTTAATGCAAGAATTATTTAATCCTAAAAGTAGTAATAAAAATGAAATAGTTATCTATGATGTTTTATATCGAGAAGGAGATAAAGTTTTACAGTTAATGAATATGCCTGATGATAATATTTATAATGGTGATATTGGAATAATTACAGAAATTGATAATATAAAAAAAGAAGTAACAGTTGACTTTGATTCTAATATAGTAACTTTTAATAAATCAACTTTTATGAATTTTACATTAGGTTATGTTATCAGTATTCATAAGTCTCAGGGAAGTGAGTTTAAAACCGTTATTATTCCTATCTTAAAAGAATATGGAAGAATGTTATATCGCAAATTAATTTATACAGGAATAACTAGAAGTAAGCAAGAATTAATTTTAATTGGAGAAGCTGAAGCTTTCCAAAGAGGCGTTATGAATAATTTAGAAAATTCTAGAAAAACGAATTTAAAAGATAAAATAATTGAAAGATATAAAAGTAGTAGATAGTTCTCTATTCCAAAAAAACTCCACAGTGGAGTTTTTTTGGAATAGAATATTGATATTTTCTTTAAAATAGTATAAAATATATATGAAAGGAAATGATAATATTATGGAAATAAAAAGAGATTATTATTTAAATAAACTTATAGAGGCAAAGAATGATGGACTTATAAAAGTTGTAACTGGAATAAGAAGATGTGGAAAATCTTATTTACTTAATAACATATTTTATAATTATCTTTTACAGAATAATGTAAAAGAAAATCATATAATAAAAATTGCTTTAGATGATTCAGATAATGAAGAATTATTAATACCTAAGAACTTAAGTAAATATGTGAAAGAAAAAATTGTTGATGAAGACATATATTATGTGATATTAGATGAAATTCAATTAGTAGAAAATTTTGAAGGTGTATTAAATGGACTTTTAAGAATTCCTAATATTGATATATATGTGACTGGAAGTAATTCTAAATTTCTATCTACAGATATTATTACTGAATTTAGAGGTCGTGGAGAAAATATTCAAGTATATCCTCTTTCGTATTATGAATTTATGTCAGTTTATGATGGTGATAAACTTGATGGTTGGGTTGAATATATAACTTATGGTGGATTACCATTAGTTGTTTCGATGAAAAATGATGAAAGAAAAACAGCATATTTAAATGAGCAACGAAGAAATGTATATATTAATGATGTTATTGAAAGAAATGATATAAAAAATGATTCAGAATTAATTACTTTAGTTGAAGTAATATCATCAAGCATTGGTTCTTTATCGAATCCTAAAAAAATTTCTGATACTTTTAAATCAACTGCAGGTTTAAATATTGATCCTAAAACAATTAGTTCATATTTAAAATATTTAGAAGAAGCTTTTTTAATAGAAAAAGTTGAAAGATATGATGTAAAAGGCAAGAAATATATGAATACACCATATAAATTTTATTTTAGTGATTTAGGAATTCGTAATTCATTTATTAATTTTAGACAATATGAAGAAACCCATATTATGGAAAATGTAATATATTTAGAACTTCGAAGAAGAGGTTATAACGTAGATGTTGGGGTAATAGAACAAAAAGAAAGAAAAGAAAATGAATATATATATAAACAACTGGAAGTAGATTTCATTGCTAATAAAGGAAATAATAAAATATATATTCAATCAGCATTTAGTATGCCAAATATTGAAAAAATAAATCAAGAAGAAAGACCTTTACTAAAAATTAATGATTCATTTAAAAAAATAATAATAGTTAAGGATTATATAAAAAGAACTCGTAATGAAAACGGAATAATTACAATGAGTATATTTGATTTCTTATTAGATCCTAATAGTTTAGATTTTTAAAAGTATAAATTCTTAATTTTTATCCATACTATTTATGGTATCTAAGGATACTAATCATATTTTTAGTAGGTGATAAAATGAAGTGTATGAAAAAAAGTTTAGTTATTGGATTAACATCTGCTGCCATGATTGGAGCAGGGTTCTTAATGTATAACTATGTGTTAAGTCCAAAGACAAAGAAAGATATGATGTCTTTAGAAGAAGACATGTGTGAAGACTTTGAAAATATGATTTAAGGGGAAAGATTAATTTCTTTCTTCTTTATTTTACATAAAAATATGTAAATAAAGAAAAATATATCTTGATTATTTAGAAAATTATGCTAATATATAAATATAGGGTAAAACCATATAAAGGAGGATGATAATATGGCTAACAAATATTTAAAACAGAGAAAATGGATAGTAATAGGAGCATTCCTATTAGTATTAACTCTAACCATAACAGGTACCTATGCGTTATGGAATTATTTTAAGGTTGGAGAAAATCAACAACTAGTAGCAGGAGATATTTATATGAAGTATACAGAAGGAACTTCTTCAATAAATATAACAAATGCTATGCCAACAAATACATATGACCCAAGTCAAGTATTCGAGTTTACAATCGAGGGAAAGAATACATATACAAAACCAATCTGGTATGAAATAGTAATTAGTTGGGGAGAAGAAGCAGAAGGAAGAAATACAAGGATACCAGATGAGTTCATAAGATTTAGATTAACTGAACAATTACCGGGAGGAGAGGAAACTGAAGTAATAAAAGAAGGAAAGTATGAAGATTTTGAAAATGGTAAAAAAATCTGGGTAAATAAAATAGCAGCAAATCAAACAGATGAAATAAAGATAACCTATAATTTATATATGTGGGTATCAGATGAAATGCATTTAGGAGCAGGAGATGATGCAGCCTCATCAGATATGGATATGACTACTTGGAATACAGAAGCCTTTGCAAGTGCTAAAGTATCAGTAAATGGAGACTTTACTGAAAAGACATTAGAAGAAGAGCCAGAACCTGAACCAGAGGGCACAATAGCAACAGAATTAATAAAATCCAAGTTAGGAGAAGGAGG
>CANRDV010000051.1 GCA_947629475.1 uncultured Bacilli bacterium | reverse complement strand
ACAAAATAAACAAAAAGAAAAGCCTATTTTCAACAAAAAATAAACTTTTTTTCATTTTCCAACTGTCAAACTCGGGAATCAGGGTCGCTAGCAAAAACCGAGGCTAGAAACTTGCTGACTATCGCTCAACCTGTTTACAACAATAATGTAACATGGATTAAATATAATGTCAAGAATTTTTTTGTTATTGTTTAAAAAAAATTACTAGTAAAGTAGGTAATGTTATGATATAATTATTTAAGAATAGAAGGTGGTAATTGTGGAAATAGTCTTTTTAATAATTGGAATATTTGTAATTGTTAAAGGCTCAGATTATTTAGTAGATGGGGCAGTAGGACTTGCTAAATATTTAAAAATACCAACTCTTATTATAGGTTTAACAGTTGTTGCTATTGCAACTGGAGTTCCTGAAATAGCTATTAGTATATCATCTTCTTTGAAAGGTTCAAATGAAATATTACTTGGTAATTTACTTGGTTCTAATATGTTTAATATTTTATTTATTTTAGGACTTTTAGCTTTAATTAAACCTTTATATATTAAAAGAGAAATAATTATTAAAAACTATTTATTTGCACTTTTATCATGCTTTGTATTATTTGTAATTTCTTATGATGTTTATTTTGGAGATAGTAATTATAATATAATTACAAGAAGTGAAGGAATATTATTACTTTGCTTTGCAGGAATATTCTTGTATTCAACTATTCTTGGAGCCCTTGATGAGAAAAGATTAAAAAAAGAAAAAACAAAATTTAATTTTTTTGATATAGTAAAAATAATAGGTGGAATTGTTTTAGTTGGAGTATCTGCGGATGTAATTGTTGAAAGTGCCATTAAAATAAGTGCTTCCCTTGGAGTAAGTCAACATATAATTGGTCTTACGGTAATTGCTGTTGGAACAAATTTACCAGAGTTAGTAACCTCTATTGTTGCAGTTCGCAAAGGGGAAATGGATATGGCGGTTGGAAATTTAGTTGGAACTAACATATTCAATTTATTCTTAATGTTAGGACTTGCAGGGACAATTCACCCAATTATGATAGATACTTTTTCATTTATTGATATAATTATTTTAGCTATTACAAGTTTTTTAGTTTACTTATTTATTGAACATAAAAAAGATATAAGTAAATTTGAAGGAATTATAATGATAATTTTATATATTATTTATGTTATATATGTGGTGATTAGATGAATTATTATGAGCTAGAAGCTTTAGAAGTTTTAAAAAAATTAAAAACTAGTTTAAATGGTTTAAGTCAAAGAGAAGTTCTAAAAAGAAGAGAGAAATATGGAAAAAATGAACTTCCTAAGAAAAAACAAGATAGTATTATCAAAATATTTTTTAAAGGATTTTTAGCCCCAATCATCTTAATTTTACTTGGAACAATTATATTCTCTTTCTTTACTCAGGAATACTTAGATATGTATGTTGTGATTGCAATTATACTTATTGATTTAATTTTAGGAACAATTCAAGAGTATAGTGCGATTAAGCGGGCTTTAAGTTTAGAAAATATTATAAAAGTTAAATGTAAGGTTGTAAGAGAAGGAAAAGAATATATCATAGATTCAAGTGAACTTGTAATTGGGGATATTGTTTATTTAGAATCAGGAAATAAAATATCAGCTGATTTAAGAATAATTGATTCTTATAATTTAATGGTTGATGAAAGTGTTTTAACTGGAGAAAGTACAGGAGTATATAAAAATAATAAAGTAATTAAAAGAAAAGTATCTCCGGAAGAGTGTACCAATATGTTATATGCTGGTTGTAATATTATAACGGGAAGATGTACCGGAGTTGTTGCCCGAGTTGGAAATGATAGTGAAATTGGAAAAATTGCTGAAAGTGTTGTCTCTCTTAAAGAAACAAAATCCCCTTTAACAATTAGAATTGAAAAATTTTCTAAACAAATAAGTGTAATAGTTCTTGTGATAGCACTTTTCTTAACTATTCTTTTAGTTATAAAAGGTTATAGTTTAGCAAGTTGTTTTATGTTAGTTGTTGCTTTATTAGTCTCAGCCTTACCCGAAGGATTACCACTTGCTCTTACAATGGCAACAACTATTGCCTCAAGTAGGATGTTAAAAGAAAAAGTTATTGTTAAAAAATTAAATTCAGTTGAATCTTTAGGAAGTTGTACATTAATTGCTAGTGATAAAACGGGAACCTTAACGATTAATAAACAAACTGCTAAGATAATTGTATTACCAAATAATAAAAAGTTTGAAATAACTGGAAGTGGTTATAATTCAGATGGTCATGTTGTTATTAATGATGAAAAAGATAAAAAAGAAATCTTAGAATTAATTAAATTAGGTCTTATTAATAATGAAGCACATTTAGAAATAACTCCGAAAGTTAAATATGATGGAGATTCAATTGATGTTGCATTTTTATCGTTAGCTTTAAAGATGAAAGTTAAAGATAATGTTAAAAAGATATTTAAAATTCCTTATGAATCAATTAATAAATATTCAGCAGTCTTTTATAAAGAAGGAAATGAAACTTATTGTACTGTTAAAGGTTCCGTTGAAAAAATATTGGAGTTTTCAAAAGTAAGTGATAAAGATTTAATAAAAAGACAAAATGAAGAGTTAGCTAAAAATGGATACCGAGTAATTGCTCTTGCTTTTGCTAAAGTTAAGAATAAAGAAGAATATTTAGAAAGTGATATTCATGATTTAACCTTTAAAGGATTAGTTGGTTTTATTGACCCCGTTAGGGATGATTGTTATTCGGCTCTTAAAAATTGTCGCAAAGCCGGTGTTAAAGTTGTTATGATAACCGGAGACCATCCTTTAACTGCTTATAAAATAGCTAAAGATTTAGGAATTGTTAAAGAAAGAAACGAGGTTGGAACGGGTAGTGAAGTAAGTAAAAAACTAAAAGAAGGAGTAATTGAACTAGATTCTTATATAAGTAAAATTAAAGTATTTGCCAGAGTTTCCCCTTTAGAAAAATTAGAAATTGTTAATTCCTTTAAAAGACAAGGAGAGTTTGTAGCTGTAACCGGAGATGGAGTAAATGATGCACCAGCCTTAAAGTCCGCCAATTTGGGAATTGCTATGGGAAGTGGAACGGATGTTAGTTTAGAAGTATCAAATATGATTTTAATTGATGATAAATTCGCATCAATTGTAAAAGGTATTAAAGAAGGAAGATGTGCTTATAGTAATATAAGAAAAGTAATTTATATGTTAATTTCTTGTGGGTTTGCTGAAGTATTATTCTTTATGCTTGCAATCTTCTTTAACTTAGAAGCACCTCTTTTAGCAATTCAACTCCTTTGGCTTAATATTGTAACAGATGGTTTACAAGACTTATCTTTATCCTTAGAAAAAAGTGAAGTTGATATCATGACTAAGAAACCAAGAAGTCCTAAAGAAAACTTATTTGATAAAAATTTAATTAATGAAGTTTTATTATCAGGATTTTCTATGGGAATAATTGTTTTTATAGTTTATTACTATTTAATTAAAATATTAAACTTAAATATTAATATTGTAAGAGGTTATATAATGGTTTTAATGGTCTTTATGCAAAATATTCATGTTTTAAATTGTCGAAGTGAAGATAAATCAATCTTTGATAAAAGATTAAAAAGAAATCCTTATGTAATATTTAGTATCTTATCATCAATTATTTTACAAATTATCATTATGGAAGTACCATTTTTAAGTCATATATTTAAAATGGAATCAATATCTATTTTTAGTTTAATAATATTATTTATTATATCTTTATCTATTTTATTAATTATGGAATTATATAAATCTAGAAAATCTAAAAATAATTATTAAAATATAGTCAAATTAGTCTTTTTATGGTATACTAATTAAGTATTAGAAACGAGGTATGTATGAAAAAAAGTTTTATAATAGTTTTTTTAATTTTATTTCTTAGTTTTATTAATATAAAAATAGTAAATGCTGAAGAATATGCTTATTGTTATTATAATTTTACTAATGCAAGTGATAATGACTTTAAATTTCAAAGAGGATTTGATACAGGTAAAGCTGCTTTAATTGTTAGATTAATTTATCATAGTGAAAAACAACCTAATCCCCTTTTAGATGCTCGATTAGTAAATTCTGAAGATGTTGATTTTTCTAATGGATATGAAGATGAATTTAATTTAAAATATTCTAATGTTGAATGTACAAATGTTTCAACTATTTGTGTTAATAAAGTTACTAATAATTTTAATCTTGATTTATTTCATCAAAATGATTCAAAACAATTATCTTGTCCACCACTTTATTTTTTCAAAAAGAATAATACTTCTTCAAGACCTTATTACACATTTTCCTTATTTTCAGCTACTTCTGGTTTAGGTAGTAAAATTGATTTTGATGAACAACATACTTTACAACCATCATCTGATTCTAAGGTAAAAAATGAAAGTACTTCTGGAAGTACAGGGGGAAATGGTGGTTCCTCATCTGGTTCTACTTCTGGAATATTAGCAAGTTGTCAATATAAATATACTAATTATAACTATGCTGCTGCTTCTAGAACAGGTACAGTTGGATTTTCTATATTAAAAGATGGAAGTGTTGCTCAAATAGTTCCTTCTGGAGACCTTGCAAATACCACTTTTGAATATAGTGGTTCAGCCTTAAGTAGTTGTCCAAAGTATTTAAAATTTAAAACTTCAACTTGGGGAGGAGATGTTATAACAATCAGTAAAACAGATTCAGCAAGTGATGCAGATGCTACATATATTAGCAATGTAACTCAAAGTGAGAGTGAAGCATTTTTATATTATCTTGCTTATAATGGAAGTAGTTCTTCTAAAATAGCTTTAGTTAAAAGAGGAAGTTCTGTTTATGCCGAAGTTAGAAAAACTGGAGAAACAAGTGGGGAAGTAATTGAAATAAGTAATATATCTACCTATTTATCAGATTTAACATCAAAAGATGTAAGTAAATATCCAACTTGGTTAAATTTAGCAACTGATGGAAAAACTTATACTTTATCTGATAAAAGAGATAATAATGCTAAAACTAATTATATATGTCAACAAAAAATCCAAGCATCTTTAGACCTTGGAGGAAGTGCAGTAAATGACACTTGTGAAGATATTTTAGGTTCTGAATTATTAAAATTCTTAGATAATAATGTTATAACTGTAATAAGATTAGGTATTCCTTTATTATTAATTTTATTTACAACTTTTGATTTTGCTAAAGTAGTATTTATTGATGATAAAGATGGTATTCAAAAAGCAACTAAGAGATTTGGTAAGCGAATAGTTGCCGCAATTTTAGTTTATTTAGTACCAGCAATTTTAATCTTTTTAGTAAAAATAATTGGAGCAGATAAAGTAGAAGAATGTGCAGAATACTTTAATAGTGTTGCATCGGAAATAGATACTAACCAATAATTATTTAATGATTATAATGTCTTATGTCTAAAACTGTAAATTTAATAATTATTTAATTTTATTATTATAAAAAACATGTTATAATGTAATAAGAAAGTGATGATATATAATGTTAAAAAAAGTACATGATTTAGAAATTAATTATACACAATATGGAAAAGGAGAAGATATTGTATTATTACATGGATGGGGTCAAAATATAGAAATGATGGAACCACTTGGAAAAAATCTATGTGAAAATAATCAGATTACTATTTTAGATTTTCCAGGTTTTGGTAGTAGCCAAACTCCAAATTTTGCTTATACTATCAATGATTATACAACTCTTTTACATGATTTCTTAGAAGAATTAAAAATAGATAATCCTATTTTAATAGGTCATTCCTTTGGAGGAAGAATTGCAATTAATTATGCATCTAAATATAATGTAAAAAAATTAGTTCTTTTAGCAAGTCCTTTTCGAAGTCAAACTAAAAATGGAGTAAAGGTTAAATTATTAAAAAGTTTAAAGAAAATAAAATTCTTAAATCCTATTGCTGAATATGCTAAAAAACATATGGGTAGTAACGACTATCGAAGTGCTAAAGGAGTAATGCGAGAAATCCTTGTTAATACTGTAAATGAAAATTTAGAAGAAAATGCTAAACTAATTAAAGCTGAAACCCTAATTATTTGGGGAGAGGAAGATGAAGCTGTACCCGTTAGTGAAGCATCAAGACTTGAAAGTTTAATTCCTAATTCAGCTAAAATTATTTTACCAGGTACTCATTATTGTTATCTAGAAAATTTAAGTAGGGTTATAAGTATATTAAAACATTTTATATAGAAGGAGGTATTATGTATATATATATTTGTGTTTATTTAGTTTATATTTTCTATAAAAGTAGAACATCACTTTATATGTTACAACAAAACTTATATAATGAAAATAAACGTTATTTAAGATGGTGTGAAAGAAATATTAATAGAATTTTTAATTCAATTGATTTTTTACCATTATTATTATCAATATTCTTATTCTTTTCTAAAGAATCTTTTATTCAAGAAGTAATATATGTTTCTATTACAATTATTTATGTAATTGGAATTTATGATGAATATCATAAGAATCAAAGTAATCAAAATAAAATTAGATTTAATATAACTAATAGAATTAAAAGATTATATTTAACAGAATTTATTATAATAGGTTTATTATTTGCTTTACTTATTATAACTAATTTTAATGGTATTATTTTAATTATTTTAACTCTTTTAATAGCACTTCTTTATTACTTTATTTATATAGTTAATATTTTAAATAAACCAGTTGAGAAATTAGTATATATATATTATTTTAATAAAGCAAAGAAAAAATTATCTTCAATGAATAGATTAAAAGTAGTTGGAATAACTGGAAGTTATGGTAAAACAAGTAGTAAAAATATTTTAAGTCATGTTTTAGGTGCTAAATATATAGTAAGACCAACACCTAGAAATTTAAATACACCATATGGTTTAATGATAACAATTAATTCTTATTTAGATAAATTTGATGAAATATTAATAGCTGAGATGGGGGCTTATGTAAATGGAGAAATTAAAGAAATATGTGATTTTGTTAAACCTAAATATGCTATTTTAACTGTAATTGGAGAAGCTCATTTAGAAACATTTAAAACAAAAGATAATATTGCAAGAACTAAATTTGAACTTATAGAATCACTTCCTAGTGATGGAGTATGTGTTTTAAATAGAGATGACCCTTATCAAGTAGAATATGTTAAAAATAGTTTAAGAAATAAAGATATAAAGATAATTTGGATAGGTATTAATAATGATGATGCAGATTTTAATGCCATGAATATAAAAAGTGATAAAAATGGAATGAGTTTTGATATAGAATATAATAAACAAACTTACCAAGTTGAAACTAAGTTATTAGGACTTCATAATGTATCTAATATTTTAGCAAGTATTGCTCTTGGAGTAGAAATGAAAGTACCAATTATGGATATGATTAAAAAAGTTAAGTCATTACTTCCAGTTGAGCATCGATTAGAAATAAAAAAGATTAATAATATTATGATGATAGATGATGCTTATAATTCTAATCCAACGGGGGCTAGAAATGCTCTTGAAGTTTTAAAGATGATGGATGGTATAAAAGTTGTTGTAACTCCAGGAATGGTTGAATTAGGAGATTCAGAAGAGTCTTTAAATTATGAATTTGGAGAAGAAATAGCAAAATCTGCTGATTATGTTATCTTAATTGGTGAAAAAAGATGTGAAAATATTAAACGAGGTATTCTTGATAATGATTTTAATGAAAATCATATAATTGTTTTAAATAGAGTTACAGATGCTTTTAATAAATTAGAAGAATTAAAGAGGATTAATTCTAAAAAAGAAGTTTATGCTCTTTTTGAAAATGATTTACCTGATATTTATAGTGAAGGAGGAAGTAAAAATGAAAATTAGGTTAGGTGTTATCTTTGGTGGGCGAAGTGTTGAACATGAAGTTAGTATTATTACAGCTATTCAAGCAATTAATAAAATAGATTTAGTTAAATATGAAGTAGTTCCTATTTATATTGCTAAAGATGGAAGATGGTATACAGGAAAGATGCTTTTAGATATTGATATTTATAGTGATATGGAATTACTTAGAAGATATGCTAAAGAAGTTGTTTTATATAATCGAGATGGAAGATTTATTTTACAAAATAAAAAAGGTTTCTTAAGAAGAATTATTACAGAAATTGATATGGCTTTTCCAATTATGCATGGAACGAATGGAGAAGATGGAACTTTACAAGGATATTTAGATACAATAGGTATTCCTTATGCTGAATCTGGAGTTTATTCAAGTGTTGTTGGACAAGATAAAATATTTATGAAACAAATATTTAAAGAAAGTGGAGTAAATATTGTTAAATATAAATGGTTCTTTGATACAGATTATACAAATGATTCAGATAAAGTTATTAAAGAAATTGAAAAATTAGAATATCCGGTTATAGTTAAACCAGCAACTCTTGGTTCATCAGTTGGAATATCTGTTTGTCATAATGAAATGGAACTAAGAGATGGAATATTGGATGCTATTAAATATGATAATAAAATCTTAGTTGAAGAAGTAGTTAAAAACTTAAAAGAAGTTAATATAAGTGTTTTAGGTAATTATGAACATCAAGAATTAAGTGTTATTGAAGAAGTTGCATCAACTCATGAAATTTTAACTTATGAAGATAAATATATCGGAGATGGAAAACTTAAAGGAAAAGGTAAAATATCTAGTAAAGGTATGGCTAGTGCTTCAAGAATAATTCCAGCAGATATTCCTGATGATTTATCAAAAGAAGTAAAAACAATGGCTATAAAAGCTTTTAGAGCTTTAAATTCAAGTGGAGTTGTAAGAATAGATTTTCTAATTGATTTAAATGAATCTAAAGCTTATGTTAATGAAATTAATAGTATCCCAGGTTCTTTATCTTTCTATTTATGGGAAAAAACTGCTAAACCATATCCTGAATTATTAGATGAAGTAATTAGTTTAGGAATTGTTAATTATAAAAATAAAAAAGCAAAAACTAATACCTTCTCATCTAATATTCTTGAAGGATTTAATGGTTCTAAAGGACTTAAAGGTTTAAAAGGAATGAAAAAATGAAAAAAGTAATCTTAACAATTTTAGATGGCTATGGATTAAGTGAAGAAATAAAAGGAAATGCTGTAAAGCTTGCTAATACAAAAACCCTAAATCATATATTTAGGGATTTTCCTAATACGACTATATCAGCAAGTGGACTTGCTGTAGGGTTACCTGATGGTCAAATGGGTAATAGTGAAGTAGGGCATATGAATATCGGAGCAGGCAGAATAATCTATCAAGATTTAACTAAGATTAATAAAGATATAGAAAATAAAACTATATTTAAAAAGGAAGAATTAATTAAAACATTAGAATATGCTAAAAAAAATAATAAACCAATTCATCTTTTAGGACTTTTATCTGATGGAGGAGTTCATAGTCATATTAACCATTTATTTGCAATCTTAGACTTTCTTTATCAGGAAAATTTTTCTAATGTTTTTGTTCATCCTATCTTAGATGGAAGAGATACAAGTCCTACAAGTGGTATAAACTTTTTAAAACAATTAGATAATAAATTAAAAGAGTTAAACTTTCCAAGTATTGGAACAGTAATTGGAAGATTCTATGCTATGGATAGAGATAATAGAACTGAAAGAATAGATGAAGCTTTCTATCTTTTAACCGAAGGTAAAGGTTTAAAAACAGATAATTTATTTAATACAATAAATGATTATTATAATAACAATATAACTGATGAATTTATGACTCCAATCCTATTTAATATCAATAGTTTAATCAAAAAGAATGATGCAGTTATCTTTTATAATTTTAGACCAGATAGAGCAAGAGAAATAACTAGAAAATTTATAGAAAGTAATTTAAATCTTTATTATACATGTATGACTGAATATGATAAAACAATTAAAAATGTTCATATAATTTATCCCCCAGAAGAAATTAAAAACACAATTGGGGAAGTAGTAAGTAATAATAATTTAAAACAATTAAGAATTGCAGAAACAGAAAAATATGCTCATGTAACTTTTTTCTTAAATGGAGGAAGAGAAATAGAATTTAAAAATGAAGATAGAATTTTAGTTCCATCTCCTAAAGATGTTAAAACTTATGATTTAAAGCCTGAAATGTCTGCAAAAATAGTTTGTCAAAAAGTTTTAGAAGCCTTAGATAAAGATTATTATGATTTAATTGTTTTAAACTTTGCTAATCCTGATATGGTAGGACATACAGGTAATTTAGAAGCTGTTATCAAAGCTTTAGAAGTATTAGACCAATGTATGGAAAAAATATTAAACAAAGTCTTAGAAAAAGATTATGCAATGATAACAACTGCTGACCATGGAAATTGTGAATGTATGATAAATAAAGATGGTTCAATTAATACAGCTCATACAACTAATCTAGTACCTTTATCTTTAATAAATTATAATAATTATCCCCTAAAAAGTGGAAAACTATCTAACATTAGTCCAACTATTCTTGATATCTTAGATATCAAAAAGCCTAAAGAAATGGAAGAGGAGAGTTTAATTCAAAAATAAAAAAGTAGCAATCTACTTTTTATTTTTGGATTTCTTTTCATAATCATTAATGATTTCTTTAACTTTGTCTAAAGAAATCTCACATATTTCAGCTATAGTTGTAACTGGAATATTTTTTTTGAAGGAATTAAGAATTATTTTTTTTTGATTTTCTGCTTTTCCCTCGGCTTTTCCCTCGGCTCTTCCTTCAGCTCTTCCCTCGGCTCTTCCTTCAGCTCTTCCTTCGGCTCTTCCTTTAGCTTCGCCTTCAATTCTTCCTTCTTCTCTAGTTTGTAACTTATACAAAGCTAAAGATTCTTTTTCAAGCTCTTCTTCTAATTCCTTAGGATTATAATAAGCTCTTAATAAAGTATCATTTATATGCATAACTACCTCACTATATTTTTTTCGGCTTTATAATCATTAATGATTTCTTTAACTTTGTCTAAAGAAAGTTTACTGACTTTAGATATAAAGTCTAGTTTAGCATTTTCTTTATACATATTAATAATCATTTCTCTTTGATTTTCAGTTCTTCCTTCAGTTCTTCCTTTGGCTTCGCTTTCAATTCTTCCTTCTTCTCTAGTTTGTAACTTATACAAAGCTAAAGATTCTTTTTCAAGCTCTTCTTTTAATTCCTTAGGATTATAATAAGCTCTTAATAAAGTATCATTTATATACATAACTACCTCACTATATTTTTTTCGGCTTTATAATCATTAATGATTTCTTTAACTTTGTCTAAAGAAAGTTTACTGACTTTAGATATAAAGTCTAGTTTAGCATTTTCTTTATACATATTAATAATCATTTCTCTTTGATTTTCAGTTCTTCCTTCAGTTCTTCCTTCTTCTCTAGTTTGTAACTTATACAAAGCTAAAGATTCTTTTTCAAGCTCTTCTTTTAATTCCTTAGGATTATAATAAGCTCTTAATAATAAATCATTTTGACACATCTTTAAAACTGACCTCCTCATCTTTTCTTTGATATCATAATCTAAATTTAATTCATCTACTAACTTATTAAATTCACTAACTTTATTTGTAATCATCATAGCACCTAGAAGAATTAAATTATATTCATTAATATCATTTCCTTTGTAACTATTATTATACCAACTTTTATAGCACATTGCAACATCTAATTCAAAAATTTTAATTAAATTTGAATAAACATTATTATTATCTTTTTCATCAATTAATTTATATGTGTAAAAAAATTCTTTTGAATTAGATTTAGATGCAAATGTATTAATATTAAGTAAATATACAGGTATTAATTCATCATCTTTATCTCCTTCTTTAAGTTCTCCTTTACTATAAATATCATCTAAATATCTTAAGTTTCTATTACGTTTAGTTTGATGGTCACTATTTAATTTAGATTCTAATTCTTTATCTAATTTTAATTTCTTAAATAATTTAAGAATATCCTTCTTAAAATGATTAAATTCTATAATAAGAATAAATTCATTATTAATATTAACAAATAAATCTACTTCATAATCTTTAGCTATTAACATTTCATCTGGTTCAGATAAAGGTAAATAAGCTTTAATCTTAATATTATCACTTTTAAATACATTTGCAAGTAAAAATTCTAATATCGTTTTATTATTCTTTTTACTAAAGAATCTTTTAGCTGTAGAATCATAGATAAGTGGAACCATTTCTCCTTCTTTTAAATTTTCAACAAAATATGTTTTTGGTCTTTTGTGCATGTTATCCTCCCTTTCACAAGTTGATGTAACCAGTATAGCATAAGGTAACCAAAATGTCAACTTTTGTAAATTTACAAATTGAGTGTAAAAATACTTCAATTTCTTAAATTGACCTAGTTTAAAATTTAATTTAGGTAAATTGAGGTTAAAAAAATACCCAATTTACCTAAATTGAGTAGTAAAACTAGCTCAATTTCAAGAAAAAAATTTTCTTTACAATCAAAGCTTCTTTAATGATACTTTTATTCTAGTATTTATAAGTATTTAAAAAAATATTATTAAGAGATAACATAAATTTTTCAAAAAATATTTCCTTAGTTATCAATAAAAAATGTATTATTTATATCTTATTTTAATATAAAATGTAAAAAATTATAAATAAATAAAAATTTACTTGAATATCTTTACATTTTATATTATAATTAATATATACTAAAAGGAGGTCAAAATGGAACCTACTCTAATTAGAAATAATAAAGTATTTAAGAATCAAAGAAAAGTAATGGCTATAATAATTGTATTATTTATTTGTTTATTTGTAGGCACTAGTTATTCTATTTTAACTAGTACTGATGAATCAGAAGAAGTAATTACGTTTACAGCAGGAGAATTAAATTTAGAAGTTAAAACTAATACAGATAGTACAATTAATTTACAAGATGAATTACCTAAGAGTGAAGAGGAAGTTGAAAATCCAATTATTTTAAATATCAGAAATACTGGTAGTTTAACTATATGTGAATATAGGTTAAAGTTAGTTCCGGATACTACACAAACATCTGATTTACCAACTAACTATATTAGATATTCAGTAAGTGAAGATGGAGGAGTAAAGTATAGTGCTTCTAAGTTATTATCAGAAACTGAAAATCAAATTTATATAGGTTATGATTTAAAACCAGATCCTAATACTACTAAAACCATATATGTAAAAGTATGGCTAGATGAATCAGCTTTAGAAGATGATACTGTCTTAGATAAAGCTTTTTATGGTAAAATAGATGCTGAGTTATTGCAAAGATGTGAAACTGAACAAAGTGTTGTAGCAGTTGAAAAGATAAAGAGTGATATAGCAAGTCATACAACAGATACTTGTAAAAATTTATCAATAGAAGAAGACGGAATAACATATCTATCAGGAACAAACGATTGTATAAACTTTAACTATGTATGGTATTCCGGAAAACTATGGAGAATAACAGCTATCAATAAAGACAATACAATTAAAATGATAACGCAAGATGAAATAACAGCAAT
>CANRDV010000050.1 GCA_947629475.1 uncultured Bacilli bacterium | reverse complement strand
AATTTGTTGAAATACTAACTTTTACACAAGGTAGAAAAAATGAGCAAATCCATACTACATAAGGGTTTCCTCATTTTAACTGTAAAACTCAAGATTAATTTCCTATGTACATCTTAATTTTAGCATATAAAAAGACAAATTTCTACAACTTAACACTTATTTGACATTAAAACTAAAAATTTCCAGAAAAAAAGATTAAATCTTTAAAATTTAACCCTTTTCTGTTTATTTATATCATCAATTGTTATCTTACTATTATGAGGTACTGGTTTCCAAGATACTTTTTTAAATAAAGCAATATAAGTTGTATACCTACCAACTATATCAAAGATTGGCCATAATAAACTATTAAGGAAAATTTTATGAATAGGCATCTTTTTAATTCTTTTTCTTTCTAAAAATAATATATACCATGGGTCAATTATCTTTTCTATGTAAGCCCCAATCCGATAGAATAATCTAGCCCATACTCCGATTAAGAACGTTGTCCAAATAGCATTAACCCCAGTTGGAATTTGAATTTTAATACTAAAGAAATGTCTTAAAATCTGAGCTAAGTAAGTTCCTCCTGCAAAAAATTCTACACTATGAGCACCAGTTGAATAAGCATTTAAAGAACGAAGAATTAAAACAACAAAAATCCATCTTGTTATATTAATAACATTCGTAGGTAATAAATGCATAAACGTATCAAACATTATAAATCTATCTTTTAAAGCTATTCCAATCTTTTTATACCAAGGATATTTCTTTTCCTCTTTATTCCATTTTACTTTAACAAACTTTCTTCCAAAGAAAATATTTCTAAATAATTTCCAGCCAGATTCTTGAAAGTTAATTAATAGACCCTTTGACCATCTTAATTTCTGATTGTAAGCAACTTTATAGTTAGGAGTTTGTTCATCATAAAATTCAGCATCATTTTGATAAGATATCCGGTATCCTTGACTAACGGCATCAGCAGTTAACCCTCTATCTTCAGTTAAGGATGTATAATGCCAGCCATTTTCAACTACTTCACTTGCAAATAAATATCCGGTTCCTTGGATGTTTGTTGCAAGTCTTAAGAATGACCTTGCTCTATGGTAAGTTCTAATAGTTCTTAACCAGTGAACAGCAAAACTCATTGTTATCCAGTTTTCATCAATATTTTTTATATTACGATAAGATGTAATTATCTTTTCACCACTATCAAAAGCATCGTTCATTTTAGAAATATAATCACGTTTTAATAAGTTATCAGCATCAAAAACAAAGTATCCTTCAAAAGATTGTCTTCCATAATCTTCTTCAATTCTATCAAACAAGTATTCTAAAGCAAAACCTTTAGTCCTATGTTCATTGTCAAATCTTTCATAGCAAATACATCCCATATCACGAGCAATTTTAGCTGTCTTATCAGTACAATTATCAGCAACTACAAAAATAGTTAATAAATCACTTGGATAGTCTTGTTTATGAATACTATCAATTAAATTTCCAATTACAGTTTCTTCATTTCTAGCTGCAATTACAATTCCATATTTATGTTTCTTTTTAGCCGGTTTAAACTTTCTTGTAAAGAAGATTCCAATTACAAAGAAAGCCCCTTGATAAACAACTAAAGCCGGTAATAACCATCCTATAAAATTATTTACATCTCTAAAAAAGGGATATAAACCTCCTAAAAATCTAACTATATTATCTAACAAATAAGTAATAAACCCCATTTTGTTCCCTCACTTCTACGTTTTTAATTATATCATACTAAGTTCAAAAAGAAAAGAGCATTTCTACTCTTTGTCCTCGTCTTTATCTTCTTTATCTGTTGCATCATTTGCATCTACATCATTTGCTTCAAGTAAACGAATAATGTCATCTTTATTTAATTTAGAATAACCTTTTATTTCTTTTTCTTTAGCAAGTTCTTTTAACTCATCTAAAGTCATATCTTCAAGGGTTGTATCTTCAGGTAATTCTTTATGTTCAACTAAATATTCAATTTGTTCTTTAGTTAATGTTTCTCTTTCAAGTAAAGCATCAGCAATTAATTTAACTAAATCAGCATTTTCTTTTAATATTTCAGTTGCTTTCTTATAACATTCTCCAACTATCTTTCTAATTTCTTCATCTATTTCATGAGCAACTATATCAGAGAAGTTACGACTTTTATTATAATCCCTTCCTAAGAATACTCCCTCAGATTGATGTTCTAATTGAACAGGTCCAAGGTCACTCATACCATATTCTGTTACCATGGCTCTTGCTATCTTTGTTGCTTTTTCAAAGTCATTATGAGCACCCGTTGTAATTTCTCCAAAGTTTAACTCTTCAGAAACTCTTCCTCCAAGTAAACCAGTAATTTGTTCTAGTAATTCTTTCTTTGTTTGCGTATATTTTTCTTCCTTAGGAACCATCATAGCATATCCACCGGCATAACTTCTTGGAATAATTGTAACCTTTTGAACAACATTAGCAGAATTTAATTTTAATCCAAGAACAACATGTCCAGCTTCATGGAATGACACAAGTCTCTTCTCTTCATCTGTATATTTCTTACTCTTCTTAGCAGGTCCCATTAGAACTCTATCTGTTGCTTCATCTACTTCACTCATAGTAATAGCATCTTTATTTCTTCTTACAGCAAGTAAGGCTGCTTCATTAAGTAAGTTTTCAAGGTCAGCTCCTGAGAACCCTGGAGTTCTCTTCGCTAAATTTCCTAAAGTTACATTTTTATCTAATATCTTATTTCTAGCATGAACGGCAAGTATTTCTTCTCTGGCTTTAACATCTGGTAAATTAACAGTTACTTGTCTATCAAATCTTCCTGGTCTAAGTAAGGCAGGGTCAAGTACATCTGCTCTATTGGTTGCAGCAATGATAATGATACCCTCATTTGCTCCAAATCCATCCATCTCTGTTAATAATTGGTTTAAAGTTTGTTCTCTTTCATCATGTCCTCCACCTAAACCAGTACCTCTTTGACGACCAACAGCATCGATTTCATCAATGAAGATTAAACAAGGTGCATTATGTTTAGCTTGACGAAACATATCACGAACACGACTAGCTCCAACACCTACGAATAATTCAACGAAATCAGAACCACTTATATAATAGAATGGCACATTAGCTTCTCCAGCTACGGCTCTTGCTAACAAGGTTTTACCAGTTCCTGGAGGTCCTACTAATAAAACTCCTTTAGGAATTCTTGCTCCAAGTTTTTGGAATCTCTTAGGATTTTTTAAGAAATCAATTAATTCTTTTAATTCTTCTTTCTCTTCTTTTAATCCAGCAACATCATTAAATGTTACTTTCTTACTACTATCATCAAGTTTAGCTCTACTCTTTCCAAAGTCAAATGATTTATTATTACCACCAACTTGTTTAGAAATAATAACAAACATCAAAATTCCAATTAAAACAATAGGTAAGAAATTAAATAGAACAACTAACCACATACTACTATTTGGGTCACTCTTAGTTTCCATCTTAAAATCATATTTTGATTCAGCTTCGGTTATTTTCTTCATTACTTCTTCTGAAATAGGAACTTGAACTTTAAAGCTTTCATTTTCCTTATAACCTTTTAATTTACCAGTAACAGAATAAACTCCTCCATCAATACTAGGTGTAATAGTTAGTTCTGACACTTGGTTATTATTTAAACTAGCCATAAACTTATCATAAGTTAATTCATTTACTTTTACATTAAATACATTAAAAAAGTAAACAATTCCAAGCATTAAAACAAGTAAAACTACATAAGGTACTATACCTTTTCTTATATCTTTTTTATTCATTAAAAATTCCTCCTCACAAACATTTATATATTATATCACACTTTTCACTATTTTGGCTATCATATTTTGATTTTTTTAAATTTGGTACCCAAATTATTTTATTTTCACTATCAACAACAACTGGATAACCATCTCTTTTATAACTACTAACTTTCTTATCTATCAAAATTGAACTTACCTTTTTTAATCCATTAGTCCCCTTTAATTCTATAATATCACCATTCCTTTTATTCCTTACATATAAAGGTAACTTAACATCTTTACTATTTATGTGCATTGTATCATTACCATTTTCATTACCTTCATATTTAATAAACTTCATCCCATTAGGAATAACTAATCCATCTTTTAATTCCATTTTATATTCTTCTTTTGTATTTAATTCTTTTTTAAATATTAAAAAGTCATAATCCAGAATAACTTCTACTCCCTTAGGTAAACTAATCTTACTACCACTTTTACCACTATTAATTAACTTTAAGATTATATCAATATGTTTACTCTCTATCTTAGTTAAATCATCATAAACATCAAGTAATATATGCTCTAATAATAATTTCTGAATAAATATATCAAGACTCTTAAACTCTAATACATCTACCTTCCCTTCCTTATAAATACTATTATAAGCATTATCAACAACTTTTTCAATATAATTATTACATTCATTTAATAAATTACTAAACTTTAAAAACTTTAAATGAACATTACTAGCTTCTTCTTTAAGAAAAGGTAACATTTCATGTCTATATCTATTTCTGGTATATTTAAATGAAAAATTACTTTTATCTATTCTATAAGGTATTTTATTAACTTTATCAAATGTTTCTATATCATCCTTAGTTAAATAAAGTAAAGGTCTTATTATTTTATAAGTTTTCATATCACTAATCAAAGGTATTCCTTTATAACCACTTAAAGTAGAACCTCTAACTAATCTCATCAAAATAGTTTCAATTAAATCATCTCCATGATGAGCTGTCATTAAATAAGGAGCATTATATTTATCAATTAATTTCTTATAAAAATCATATCTAATCTTTCTTGCTTCTTGATGAAAATTATCATGTCCATAGTTTTCTATCTTCATACTTTCGAAAGTAACATCATTATCTAAACAATATTTCTTTAAAAACTCTTCTTCTTCACGACTTTCTTCTCTTTTATTATGATTAATATGAGCAACTATTATCTGAAATCCTCTTTTTTTTCTTAATTCAAGTAATATATACAATAAACACATTGAATCAGGACCACTACTAACCCCAACAACAACACTATCTTCTTTATTTAAATTAATTTTATTTTCTAATAAATCAATTACTAAATCCATCTCAATCCACCTTTCTAAGTATTTTACTAAATTTACTTAAGATAATCAATATATTTCCGAAAATTACTTGATTTTATTTTTTATCTATCTTATAATGATATCGGTAGTAAATATATTTTATTTTAAAAGACAAGCGAGTTTTTTAAAATCAGTTTGGTAGTAAATACCAAAAAAGTAGTCATATCTTGGCTACTTTTTGTTTTATCTTTAAATATATTTTTGTATCATTTATTCTTTAAGGTCGCAAATTGCGACCTTAAACATTCTTCTAAACCCTTGATTTATAAGGGTTTCTTGTTTATTTGTAAACTTGAGGTCGCAATTTGCGACCTCAAGTTTTGTTCTTAATACATATTATATAAGGAATTTTTTGTTTATTACTATTTTTGCGGTCGCAAATTGCGACCGCAAAAACAATTATTCATTTAATAAGATTATCTTATTATTTTGTTAATTTTATTTATCAATAAATCACACATTTCTTTATCGTTTAATAATATAATCGAAGAAGTTTTATATCCTACTTTATTAACACTAGCACCACAATGATAAACTGTTTGATTGTCCAACATGAAAAATCTATCATGAAATGTATTGTCATAGTAAACTTCTAAATTATTATATTGTAATTTATATTTTTCAACATCAACTTTCGTTAAATGGGTATTTTGGCTAGTAATTATTTTTACATTTATATTCAAAGTTTTAATAATATCTAAAGTCAAAGTATCTGCATAATTATCTACTATTATTAGACTTGATTTAGCAAGATTAAAAATTTCTTTAATTTTAGAATATGCATCATATATTTGACCATCAAAGAATATTACCGATTCATTTCTCTTTTCATCAAATCTATTAAAAGATTCCTTTAAAATTTTTATATCTTCTGTATTTTTTTCAATATCAGATGTATTATTTAATATTTGCCTTTTCATATAATTCAACTCTATCAAGTCATTTGATATATATTTACGCATCAAAACAAAAGCATCCATTATTGCTATATTAACTCTTGTTGCTATATTTGATTTTAAGATAGTAGATAACATCCATACTCCCTGTTCGGTAAATACACGTGGAATATTTCTTCTTCCACCTCTATTTTCTTCTTTAATTTTTGCAATTGAAAGTTTCGGTTGCAGAAGTTCCCATTCATCTTCCTCTAATAACCAAGAAAATCTTTCAGGAAATTTTTCTTGATTTCTCGTAACTGCTTCATTAATTCTTTTTGTTTCAACATCATAAAGTTTAGCTAAATCAGCATCTAACATTACTTGCTTTCCTCTTACTTCATAAATTAAATTTTCTATTCTAACATCATCTATTAATGCAATATCATTCATTTCTATCATCCTCCTATTATTATAAATTACACTGCACAATTTTCATATTTATTTTTTAAATTTTATTTTTTATTTTTCCTTTGCAAACCCTTGATATAATTGATTTTATGATTTTTTCAAATTTTTACACTGCAAATTACACTGCACATTTTTTTAATTTATATTTTAAATTTACCATTTTTCGCAATCTTTATAAAACGTTGCTATTATTGAATTTAAAATTTTTTTAAAAAGATTTACACTGCAAAACTATATTACATAATGAGAGGTACTCTGACCTTCAGCGAATAAATTATATATTAATTGGTAGTAAATATATTATCTAATAAAAAGACTATAGTACCCCTCATTATATAATATAGAAATAAATAAATTAAAAGAGGTAGATTGACTTAATAACTAAATTAATTTAGTTGGTAGTAGTAAATATAATTTATCTAAAAGACTTTCTACCTCTCATATATAATATACACGGAAAAATTTCAATTTTCCAAATGTAATTAACATATTTGTTAATTATTTGCTTGCAAGTAACTCTAGTTCTTCTTCACATTTCAAGTAATTATTAACAAGTTCTTCAATTGAATTTCCATCAAAATTTAAATCTTGCATATTTATTCTTACATCAGATGCCATTACTTCTTGTCTAATGCTATCTTTAAATTCTTCCATAACATCAGCATATAAAGTTGATGTTAAAAGCATTAAATCATCTGAATAAGAATCAAACTCTTTACTTTCTCCCATACATATCTCCTTTCTTTCTTACCCCATGAGTTAATATTATCACACTATTTTATATTTGTAAATACTTTTTTAATATATTTTTGTATCACTATTTTTATATAAGTATACACCCCTCATATATAATATACACGAAAAAAATGAAATTTTACACGTTTTTAGAAAAATTTTTTTAGCCTTATTTTATAAGGATTTAAGTATAAAAAAAAAGTGAAGTTTCTTCACCTTTTTTAAATTATTACTTATATGATACTGATTATTATCATATTTTATAACAATTTCTAACTATTTTTTTCATCATCATCTTCTGGAAGTCTTAATATATATTCTCCATCTTTTGAATAAAAATACTTTTCCCGAGCATATCTTGCTAAATATTCAGGATCCTTTAATTTATTAACATCATTTTCTAATTCTACTTCCTTCTCTTGAAGAGCTACTAACTGATTCTCAAGTTCACTTTTCTCTTGATACTTTTCAACTATTTCTTTAAAAACACTAAATAAAGCAATACAAGTAACCACAATAATAACAACAGCCGATAAACCAAGTGTTACAATTCTCTTAGCTTTTTTACGAACTTTTTTCTTATGTTTCACTTTATCACTTCCTATTCTATATTAATAATATCAAAAAATAGGACATTTTTCAAGCAAAGTTAAACCATAACTTGTAAACTTAACATTAGTTTACACTTTTTTCCTAACCCACCTAATTTTTTTAAACAAAAGATTATATAAAAAGAAACTAATTAAAAATATAAATAACAAATAAATATGGATTCTTCCACTATTAATTTTAAATAATAAATAAAAATATAAAAGACTATTCAAAATAACAAATAAAAAATTACTAATAATATTAAAAACTAAACTATTACTAAATAATAATCTATATAATAAATTAAACATAAGAGCAAAGTATAAACCAAATAAAAAAGTATAAAAGATTGTTTGAATTTGAATAATTAAACTCATTTAAATAACCTACTTAAAACTGAATTTTCTTTATTTTTCTTATTTCCATCTTCAATATAAGCAAAACTATTAACAAGACCTTTTATAGTTACTACACCATCATGAGTATCTAATTTAATTAATTCTAAACCTTCTCCTTTTAAAACAACATATCCCATAACTGTTTCAATTAAAAACTCTTCACTATCAAAACTATCAATCTTTTTAACACCACTTAAACTAACATTCTTTCTTTCTACTAAATTAAAAACATGATTAAAATTATGAATCTCTCTATCTCTTTCCATATAATCCTCCACTTAAGTATATGTTAAAGATAAAAAAAAAGACCTACAGGTCTATTCCTCTTCGGAACTTGTAGGTTCTTCAACTTCTGCTTTTTCGTATGCTTCTAAAATAGCATCTTCAAACATTTTTCTAGTCTCACGATTGATTGGGTGAGCAATATCTCTGTGACCACCTGGTACTTTTTTGCTAGGCATAGCAATAAATAAACCATTATCACCATCAATAATACGAATGTCACGAACAACAAAGCAATCATCTAATTGAACTGTTGCACGTCCCTTCATACGAGAGCCTTCCTTTTCAAATCTTCTGACATCGACAGATGTGATTTTCATATGTAATTCCTCCTTTTGAACTCCATGTTCTGTATACATCATATAATATTTTTACAAAAAAATCAATCATTTTTTGTAAATTTTTGACATTTTTTTAAACATGTTTAAAATTTATAGAAAAAAGACTTGGTAATTCACTAAGTCTAATACTTTTTATTCAGGTGTATAAGCATCAATCTTAACTTTAATTGAATAATACTTCTTTGCAAATTCTTCTGATGTATAATGCTTTTTAACATCTTCTTGGTCTTCGATAATTACATCATCTGAAATCCACATTCTAAGTTCATACTTATCTGTTTGTTCAGTTGATTTAGATTTAGAAGTAATATGTCCAGTTCCTAAAGTTACTCCTGCTTGTAAAGCAGAATTATCAGATTTATCTGAAACTTTCTTATAAGATTCTCCATAAATAATATCAGCAGCCTCTCCATTTTCATGAGAAGTTTGTTTTAAATAAATCTTAACCTCATCATCATTTAATGAAGTTCTTTGAACATTTTCTTCTTTACCTATGGTCTCAGGTGCTGGTATATCTCCAGGAACAGCCTTAATAGTATAATCAATTCCTTTTCCTGAACTATCATGACCTACTACTGTAAAAGTCATAACTGAACCTAAAAGAGTTTCATTTGTCCAATTTGCTCCCTCATTATCAGAAATTGGAAATTGTTTTGTTAAATTAATTTGATCTCCATCCGTGAATTGAAAGAAAATTGTTCCAGTAGTTAATAATTGATTTTCACCAGTTTTTGAATAAGTAAAGAATGCAAATGATACTCCTACTACTGCAATTACTAAGATTGCTATTCCTATTACTGAGAATAATACTTGTTTTGAAGAATTATTATTATTCATTTTGATATCCTCCTTATGTTAATAATAATACCATTATTAAGTTATTTTGACAATATTTTTTTCTTAATTTTCGATTATTTTTTTACAATTTACTGTAAAGAAAAAAGACTTAATTACTAAGTCTAAATTTTAATTATAATCTTATTCTACTGCTGTTTTAGCATCAATCTTTATTTTAATTGAATAATACTTCTTTGCAAAATCTGCAGATGTATAATCATCATCTGTACTGTCACCAATCTTACAATCACTAGCTATCCACATTCTAACTTCATATTTATCAGTTTGTTGTGCTCCGCTACTTGTTGCAGTTATGTGTCCTGTTCCAAGTAATACTCCTGCTTCTAATGCTGCATTAGGGCTAACTTCTGCTACAGAGTCATAAGTAGGTAAACTTTCAGACACATGTTTGTAAGTTTTTGTTTGCTCTACTCCTCCACCAGTTGTTCCATCTCCAAACACTGGTTCAAAAGCTTTTGCTTTCTCTCCTCCACCATCAGTAGATACTTGCTTAATATAAATCTTTACCTCATCATCTTTTAATGGAGTTCTATCAAACTCTTCACTTAATGTTTCTTTAGATGGTGCTTCTCCTTTAACCGCTGTAATTGTGTAATCAATACCCTTTCCTGAGCTATCATGTCCAACTACTGTGAATGTCATTACAGCTCCCTCTCTTGCAACATAAGATTCTCCATCTTGACCATGATCAGCAAGTGCAAAACCTGCTCCAGTTTCATCTGGAGTTGGGAATTGATCCTTTAAACTAATTGAATCTCCATCCGTGAACTGAAAGAAAATTGTTCCAGTAGTTAATAATTGATTATCACCTGTCTTAGAATAAGTAAAGAATGCGAATGATACTCCTACTACTGCGATTACTAAGATTGCTATTCCAACTACTGACAATAAAACTTGCTTTGACGAATTACCATTGTTCATATTTTTATATCCTCCTTATGTTATTAATAATACCATAATTAAAATAATTTGGCAATATTTTTTTAGCAATTAGTTAAAAAAAAAAGACTTTGTAAACAAATTACTAAGTCTATCTATACTTTATATTATGGAGTAACTGTTGGTGTTGTTTTAGCATCAATCTTTATTTTGATTGAATAATACTTCATTGCAAACTGTGCAGATGTATAATCAGCTCCTGAATCTGCTATTGTTGTATCACTTGATATCCACATTCTAACTTCATATTTATCAGTTTGTTGAGCATCTTTACTTGTTGCAGTTATATGTCCTGTTCCAAGTAATACTCCTGCTTCAATTGCAGCATTAGGATTTTCTGCTGAGGCATCAGCATAAGTAGGCATTCCATCAGATACATGTTTGTAAGTTTTTGCTCCTACACCACTAGTTGTTCCATCTCCAAACACTGGTTCAAAAGCTTTTGTTTCTTCTCCTCCACCATCAGTAGATACTTGCTTAATATAAATCTTTACTTCATCATCTTTTAATAGAGTTCTTGTAAATTCTTGCCCATCATTTATTCCCTCGACTCTTTCAGCTGCTGGGGCATCTCCTTTAACTGCTGTAATTGTGTAATCAATTCCCTTTCCTGAACTATCATGTCCTACTACTGTAAAAGTCATAACTGAATTTTCAAGTGATTCGGCTGTCCATCCAGCTCCTGTCTCATCAGGGGTTGGAAATTGATTTTTTAAAGTAATTTGATCTCCATCTGTAAATTGAAAGAAAATTGTACCAGTAGTTAATAATTGATTATCACCTGTTTTAGAATAAGTAAAGAACGCGAATGATACACCTACTACTGCGATTACTAAAACTGCAATTCCAAGAACTGATAATAAGACTTGTTTTGATGAATTACCATTATTCATATTTTTATATCCTCCTTACAATAAAATATTATCATAATTAAAATTATTTATCAATATATTTTTCTAATTTTTTATATCAATTTACATTTTTTCAATTTTATTTGACAAAAAAAGAATTAGTAACTACAACTAATTCAATTTATTTTTATGGTTTTTGTTGGTATGCAGGATCATCAGTAGCAAATAGTTTTAGCTTTAATGAATAATACATATCACTATAAACTAGACGATCATCTTTTTCTTTGTCTACAGGTAAAGTCGTACCAGCATCTGCATCTGGATCACCATTTTTTAAAGGTGAATCTCCTTTTTTAACATCACTAGCACGGAAATCTTTACTATAATCAGTATCTGAAATAGTTACTCCACCATTTTCTTCACCATTAATCCACATACTAATTTTAAATTTATGATCAATTGTTGAACCAGCTGGTAATGTTCCGGTTACTATAGTAAATCCATTTTCTAAAGCTCCACTTTCTTCATGTACACCATCACCATTTGCATCTGTTGCGTCTCCTTTATCATCAGGAGTCTTATAAATCTCTCCGGCAACTCCTACATTATCTTTATTACCATATTGTCCTGATATAGTTATACTACCAGCTCCGCCATCAGGAGTTGTAATAGTATCTCCAGAAGCAGTTACATAAATCTTAACTTGACTAGATTTAAACCTTTTCCAAGTTCTAGGGGTTTCGGCATCTGCTTCAGTTTGTTCTGGTGGATTTCCTTTTGGCGCATCTCCTGCAATAGCATAAATATAATATGTTACAGGGTCTGCTCCGTCTGGTAAAGTACCCTCTACTTCGATTTCAGCAGGATTTGGATCTTTTGTACCCTCTTCGTCGGTTTTAGGCTCTGAGTTACCACCCTCAATAGTTGGATGATCTGTATCAGGATCCTCTGGATCTGGATCTTTAATTTCAAACGTAATCGAACCAGTTGTGATTATGTTGTTAGTCTTTCCTTTCCTAGTATAAGTGAAGAATGCAAATGACACTCCTACTACTGCAACTACCAATATTGCTATACCAATAATTGATAACAAAATTTGTTTTGAATTATTGTTGTTTTCCATTTCTATCCTCCTTATAGTAAAATAATACCACATAATTTTTAGATTGACAATATCTTTTTTTATTTTTTTAGTAAGTTTTTATGCATAAAAAAATAGCAAGTCAATCTCTAACTTGCATCGCTTGCTACTACTTTTATTTTTAAAGAATAATACATATCAGAAAAAACTAATCTATCGTCTTCTTCTTTTTCAGCAGGTAAACTTGTTGAATCTAAATCACTATGAGCTAATGGAGAATCACCTTTTTTAACATCACTAGCACGATAGTTTGCTGTATAATCAGTATCTGAAATTCTTACTCCACTATTTCCATCATCTCCACCATTAATCCACATATGTAG
Source organism: uncultured Bacilli bacterium (assembly GCA_947629475.1). GTDB lineage: Bacteria > Bacillota_I > Bacilli_A > RF39 > UBA660 > RUG591. The sequence goes on along the minus strand of CANRDV010000050.1, from coordinate 782 downwards.
CGTATAACTATGATTAATAGTTTCTCCAGGATTAACTGTTCCTGTTGCTAAAGTAAATCCGTTTTCTTTTGCTGCACTTGCAGGATCATCTGCTTTTTCATAAACTTGACCAGCAGCTTTTCCAGTATCATATCCATCTTCAATTTTTATAGTTCCTGCACCCACTTCTGGTGCACTAGCTGCATCTCCTGAAGCAGTTAATTTAAGCATAATTTCACTATCTTTAAATCTTTTCCAAGTTCTAGGGGTTTCGACATCTGCTTCAACTTGAGCAGGTGGATTTCCCTCTGGTTTATCTCCTGCAATAGCATATACATAATATGTAACTGCTGCTGCTCCTGATGGTATACTACCAGTTACAGTGAAATCAGCATAATTATCACTTGCTCCTCCCTCTGTTGTTGACATTGGAAAAGCATCAGCCCCATTTATAGTTGGATGAGTTCCAGAATCCAATGAAAATGTAATTGAACCTGTTGTAATTACATTATTATTAACACCATTTCTTGAATAAGTGAAGAATGCAAATGATATTCCAACTACAGAAATTACTAAAACTAAAACTCCAATTACCATTAGGATTATTTGTTTTGAATTATTTTTACTTTCCATTTTCATATCCTCCTATGTTATTAATATTATCATATATTTCGTTGAATATCAATCATTTTTTACATAAAATTAAAAAAAACGATATATCAAATTGTTACTATTCACAGCCTATAAATGAAAAAAGGTAATTTTTTGAAAAAAGTTATCTTTTTTTCTTGACAAATTTTGTA
>CANRDV010000049.1 GCA_947629475.1 uncultured Bacilli bacterium | reverse complement strand
TCGATTTTAAGAGACTTTAGGTGTTTTTAATATAAAATATCAAACTAGCTTAATTTTAAAAACTGTCCGTAGGTAAGGTTATCTCAAACAAAGAATATTTCTTAATAAATCCGAGATAACGTATAAAGTTGCAAATGCTAGGATAGTAACTTCTCGTAATAAAATTAAACATTAGCATTATCATAAACTTTAAATGTTTATAGTATATATAAAACACAAAAACAGGAAAAATATAATATACATGTTACAAAATGTATTTTATCAATAAAAATTTGGAAAAGTTTATAATATTTCTTAAACAACTAAAATTTACCAAATAACATTAAACCAGCTGAATTAAATGTGATAGTTGTGTTTAAAAAAAATAACAGATTATTGTTATTTTTTTTTAATAGTTTAATATAATTAATTGAACGGAGGAAATAGACATGGAAACACTAAAAGTAAGCAGTAAATCAAATCCTAGTAGTGTTGCAGGAGCTCTTGCTAATGTTTTTAAAGAAAAAACAAGTGTAGAGATACAAGCAGTTGGAGCTGGAGCAATCAATCAAGCAATTAAAGCAATTGCGATTGCTAGGGGATTTGTTGCACCAAGTGGCAAAAATTTAATTTGTACCCCAGCATTTCAAGATATTTCAATTGAAGGGGAAGAAAGAACTGCTATTAAGTTAATTGTTGAGACTAGATAGTCTCTTTTTCTATGAAAAAAAAGAAGCTTTTGGCTTCTTTACATTGTATAAGTATCATCTAAACATCTAATTGCAAGTACACAGCTTAAATCAATTGTGAAGAAATTATTGGTTGATACATATGGTATCAAAGGATTATCAGTTTCGGGATTTGGGGCTAGAATTTCAAAAGTTGCGCAATTACCATCAACTTTAGATATCTTAAATACTGTTGATTCTCCTACTGTTCCATTTAAATTATATGGCATAGTCCAAAGAGTTCCAGTTTGGCAAGCATATAAAGTTATAGGTCTTGTATTAAAAATTAAACCATTATTAATAGCAGGTCCTAAACATGGTCTATCACATCCTGTTGTATCTAAATCAGTATTATCTGCACATTTTTGAAGTTCTAAGATAAAATCTAAGATTTTACTTATACTAGTTTCATTACATTCTTTATTACACATATTCTTAATTTCTCCTTTCTTAAACATTATTAACAATTGTATCTGGTAAACAACGAATAGCACATACACATCCTAAATTAATAGTTGCATAAGTATTCGTATTTACATAAGTTGTAACACCGTTTGCATCAGTTACAGCTTCAAGCAATAAAACACCAACGCTATCATCAGTTACACTTTCAACTCTAAAAATATCCGTAGTTGCGGCTTCTCCACTTGCGTTTGTATAACCTAAAGTAACTGGGGTATTATCACATCTATATAGCATAACTGGTCTTGTGTTAAAACATAGAATAGTTGTATTTAAACCTAAGAAAGGTTTAGTACAAGTATTATCTTGACATTCTGTTTTATCGGCATTATTTTGAAGAATTTTAATAACATTTAAAATCTTTGCTAAACAATTATCTAGACAATTATTCATAATCTCACTCCTTTATTCTTATCTAATATAAGTTATGAAAAAATTGATATTATGTGTGTTATTAATACCTAGTTTACTTAAAATATGTAAAGTAAAAAAAATAATTTGTTTAAAAACTAAAAAATGTGGTATAATTTTTATATAAGAATAAGGAGGAAGTATATGAAGTGTGTTAAATTAAAAGGAGTACATGATTTACAAATTGCAACTGTTAAAAAGCCAGTTTCTCAAAATGGTTCAGTTATAATTAAAGTTAAAGCTTGTGGAATATGTGGTTCAGATTTACATTATTTTGATGGAGGGATGCCTCTTGAACTTATCATGGGACATGAATTTGCCGGAGTAGTTGTTGACCCTGGTTCTCGTCGTGATTTAAAAGTAGGGGATAGAGTAACAGGTCTTCCTATTTCACCATGTGGTGTGTGTGAAGCTTGTAAAAGTGGTAATCCTCAATTTTGTCCAGAAACTTGGACTAATGCTGTTGGTTTATCTTTAACTAACTCTGGAGGGTTTGCGGAATTTTTAAGTTGTAGACCTGATATGGTTAAAAAATTACCTGATAAAGTAACTTTCTATGGAGCAACTCTTGTTGAACCATCATCTGTTTCATTGCATGCAGTTAACCTTGGTAATGTAAAAGTTGGAGATAGTGTTTTAATTATTGGTGGGGGAATTATTGGCTTGATGGCAGCTGAATTTGCTAAATTAAATGGTGCTACTTATATAGCTTTAATGGAAACTAATATGAAAAGGGCTAAAAAGGGCTTAAAATTTGGAAAAATAGATGAAGTATTTGATGCAACTAATAAAGATGTTATTAATAAAGCCCTTAAAAAATCTCATGGAGGATTTGATAAAGTTATCGAATGCTGTGGCAATCAATATGCTGTTAGTGAAGCTATTATGTGTGTAAAACCTGGAGGAACCGTTGTTCTAGTTGGAGTTTCTACTGGTAATATTTCAGTTCCAATTGTAGCATCTGTTATGAAAGAAGCAAATCTTCAGGGAGCAATTGCTTACACTGAACAAGAATTTGAAACTTGTATCGATTTAATTGCTAAAAAGAAAATTGATGTTGAAAAATATATAGACCAAAAAGTACCTCTTGAAAAAGTCCAAGATTCATTCCTTGACCTTACAAGTGGTAAGACAACTAACATTAAAATAATTGTTAAACCATAAACTATCATTTTGATAGTTTTTTTAAACCAATTTTTTAAAATTATCTATACTATAATAGGTGGTTATATGACTATCTATATTATATTAATAGCATCTTTTTGTAATGCAATTCAAACTTATCTTGATAAATATCTTGTTAATTTAGGAATAAAGAAGAAAGATTATTTTTATTATATTTGTTTATTAACTATACCTTTTTCTTTAATTAGTTCAATAATTGAAATATTTACTAATTCTTTTAAATTTAGTTTTAAAATTATTCCTTTTATCTTATTAATAATTGGAATGTTTCTAAGATATTCTAAACAAATTAGTATAGTTGGTTGTTTAACATATTTAAAACCATATGAAGATCAAGCTTATTTATCTTTAAATTTATTAATCGCTTTTTTAATAGATATTATTTTAGGAATAGAAAAATTTAGTTTATTATCTATTATTTCTATTTTAATAACCATAACAGGAGTATTTCTCATTGCTAATTCTAAATTAAAAATTAAGTCATTAAAGAAAGATATAATTATTAGGATTATAACAACTCTTTTAATGAATTATATAACACATTTTATCTTAAAGTATTGGTCTAATTCTTGTTTTATGTTACTTTTAAATTTATTACTATCTCTTATCTTTTTTAAAGATTATAAATTAAGTTCCTATAAAGAAAATAAAAAAATAATTAAATATGTTTTCTTAGAACAAATATTTGGTTTTAGTTATTTATATTTAAATAATTATTTATCTTTTAAATCAGTTACTATATCTTCATTTATAAGACCTAGTTCCATTATTATAGTATTATTAATATCTTTAATTAAAGATAAGAAAAGTAAACCATCTTTAAAAGAAATACTTGGTATAATCCTTGTTGCTTTAGGAGTATTCTTGATATGTAAATAAAAATTGCTATAGATAATATTTCTATAACAATTTTTTTTGGAGAAAAATTTAAAATAAATTTAATTCTTTCTTTAACCCATCTTGAAGAATTTTTGAAAAATTTAATCCTTTTATTTCAGCTAGATTTTTTAACCATTCTGGCATGGTGACTGTAGTATTGACATTTTTAGAAGAAATCTTTTTTTCATGTTCTAATATATCTAATTCTACCATACTTATAAACTCATTTTTTTTAACCTTGATATTCATATAATCAAAAGTTGGGTTAGGAAGATTGTCTTTATATTCTGGTAACATATTGTAAAGAGCATCTTGAGCCATATAATATGCATCATCAAAACCAATTCCATAAGTAAAAATATCATCAAAGTCAATAAATTTAACGTTATAAGCATCACCTTCTTTACTAAAAATTGCTGGATAAAAATATTTTTTCATTATCGTATCATTCCTTTCTTTTTAATTGTATCACACATGATAACATACGTCAACAATTTATATCATTTTTGATAATTCTAGAATACAATACCATGTATAATAATAAGAATTTACATCTTGACAATTAACTCTAAAGTTGCTATTATTATAATGATTGAAGGGGCAGTAAAATGAAAAAAATAGTTTATACACATCTTTTGAATTTAGGTTTCTTATTGTATTTAGAATTTTTATTTCAAATTTTAGTCTTTAAAGAATTTAATATTACTTGGATTCTTAATATTTTATTATACACAATATTTGCATCTATTTTTATAACTATTTTAACTAATATTTTTAATCCTAAAGTAAATAAAGTTTTATTATATATAACTTATAGTATTTTACCTATTTTATATAGTATTCAATTAGTATTTAAGAATATTTTTAATGCATTCTTTAGTTTATCTTTATTATCACTTAGTGACCAAGTTTTATCATTTGGAAGTGAAGCAGTTGGTTTAATATTTGAAAATATTTTATTTATTATATTATTCTTTATTCCTTTAATTATTTTAATTATCTTTAGAAAAAGAATACCAAATTTTAAGTTAAGAGATACTAATTTAGTTTTAATAGAAATATTTATTTTATGTTTTTCAATTGGATTATTTCATATTTATTTAAATACAAGTAAAAATGAATATTTATCAGGTTATTCTTTATATTATGAAGTTAGAGAAAATTCTTTGAATATTAAAAAACTTGGAGTTTTAAATTCTTATAAGTTAGATTTAGTAAGAACAATATTCGGGTTTGAAGAGAAAGTTAATGTTGTTCCTAGTGATACTGATAAAGAAGAAGATAATAAGGATAAAGAAGAGATTAAAGAATATTCTTATAATAAAGAAGATTTAAATTTAGAGAGAATTAAAAATAAAAGTAGTTTTGTTTATAATTATATTAATAATAATGATGGTACAAGACAAAATGAATATACAGGAATATTTAAAGGAAAGAATCTTATTTATATAGTTGCTGAATCTTTTGATGAGATTGGAATATCTAAAGAATTAACTCCAACTTTATATAAACTTGCTAATTCAAGTTTTATCTTTGAAAACTTTTATACACCTAATTATTTAAGTACGATAGGGGGAGAGTTCCAAGCACTAACCGGGCTTCATCCTAGTCAAGAATTACTTAAAACATGGAGAAATGGAACCAATACTTATCCTTATGGACTTGCAAATATATATAAAGATTTAGGTTATAAAACATTTGCTTATCATGACCATTCTGGTTATTTTCAAGATAGATATAAATATATAAAATCCCTTGGTTTTGATAATTTTAAAGCTTGTAATATGGGACTTAATATTAATTGTAAAAGATGGCCTGAAAGTGATATTGAAATGATTAATGCAACAGTTGATGAGTATTTAAATAGTCCATCTCCATTTATGGTTTATTATATGACAGTTTCAGGGCACTTTGAGTATACTTTTTCTGGTAATAGTATAGCATCTAAGAATAAAAGTTTAGTTGATAGTCTTCCCTATAGTGAAAGTATTAAAGCCTATATTGCAACCCAGATTGAACTTGATAAAGCCTTAGAAATTTTACTTAATAAGTTAGATAGTGCTAATAAACTTGATGATACAGTTATTGTTATGATGGCTGACCATTATCCATATGCTTTAACACTTGATGAAATGAATGAGGTATCAACTTATAAAAGAGATAATACGTTTGAAATTAATCATAATAAATTAATTATTTATAATTCTAAGTTAGAAAATATAAATGTTAAAAAAGTTGCAGCCTCACCTGATGTGTTACCAACAGTTTATAATTTATTTGGAATTAATTATGATTCAAGATTATTTACAGGAAGTGATATTCTAAGTACTAATGATGGTTTAGTAATATTTCAAGATAGGTCTTGGATAAGTGATAAAGCAATCTATAATAGTAGTACTAATACTTATGAAGCTAAAGATAAAGATGTAACAAGAGAATATATTGATAAAATAAACAATATTGTTAGTAATAAATTATCTTTTTCTAAAGAAGTAATTAACAATAATTATTATATAGATATTTTAGGTAATTAAAAAAGTCATGAGTTAACTATGACTTTTCATGTTATTAGACGAAACTATATTTAAATTATAAGTCATTATAATAATTAAATATATCCTTTAAAGAAATTTTTTGATTTGGTTCATCAGCAGTTAATTTTTTTCTAGCATTTATCCAAGGTAATTCTTGATGTGTCATATATTCTAATTCATCTGCAGAATATATTCCAAACTTATCCCATATGTCATTTAAAAAACTCATTACATCTTTATTTTTAAATTCTATTTTTTTATCTATTTTGGGAACTTCTTGCCAATTATATGATTTAAATTTTGAATATAGAGATGGAAAAACTGGTCCATGTAACCAAGCTTCAGGAATCTCATCAAACAAAATATTATCAAGATTATCAGCATTTTCGTTATTAATTGCTATGAACCATGAATAAGCATAATAAACTAATTTTTGAATTTTCTTAGGAGTAAGCGCAGATTTGCTTAAAAAGAAATCAGCAATTTTTTCTGAATTAATTTCATAATCTTTAATCATTTTAATCACTCCTATTCTAATAATATTATACACTTGTTTGAATTAATTTTCAACCTAAATGTGATAATTATTGTACAAAATAAACTTGTAAAAGTCAATATATTTTTTTTAAAATTTTATTATCTTTTAAGTATTCATCTTTAGTTAAAGAGTAATAAATTAAATCATTCCTGATATTATCTTTATCTAGCATTCTACCTTTAAGAGTAGCTTCATATTTAAGACCAGCTTTTTCCATGACTTTCCCGCTTGCTGGATTTAAACTCATATGTCTTGCATAGACAAGATAAAAACCAATATCAATAAAACAATATTTAAGAATGGCTTTTAGGGCTTCTGTTCCATAACCTTTATTCCAATACTTTTCAGAATAACAATAGCCAATTTCAGCAACCATAGCATTTGTATCTTTTTCAACAACATCAATTGTTCCAATTACTTCATGGGTTTCTTTAACTTCTACTATCCATCTAAAAGTATCGTTTCTTTTGTATTCTTTAATCCATATATTAAATAATTCTTTGGTTTCATCTAAGTTTTTATGTTTATTCCAAGTAACATATTTAGAAACATTATCACTTGAACACCAATTTAAATATGCTTGTTCTGCATCTTCTATTTTAAGTCTTCTAAGAATTAATCTTTCTGTTTCAATTTCTTTGGTTCCAATTAAATTCATATCCTCATTCTCACTTCCTTAATATTTTTTCTTTATGATAATTTTCTTCGATTAACATTGCTTCCTCTTTTAATCTTTTAGCTTCTATTTGATAATTATTTAAATCATTTTTAGATTTATTTTTTAATAAATTAATTCTTGCTTCGATTCTTTCTCCCATTTGATATAGAAAAAGAGCTCTTAAAGAATTAAAACCTTTCATATTTATATTTTCTTTCATAACACTTTCTAAAGTATCTTTAATATAACTAGGTCTTTCTAATATTTCTATATGAGAATTAGTTATTTTAACTTCTTGAATTTTAACATTAAGTAATAACTCAAGCCATGATGCAATTATATGTCTATGACTAAACTCAGTTGCATCTTCATAAGAGAGTAGGATAGAAGTATAAAAATTATTTAATTTTTGATATAATTCTAAAGGATTTAAATTAATTAAGTTTTCTTGATAATACTTTAAAATAAATATTCTTTCTAATTCTTCTTTACTTAATCTTCTTTTATTATCTTGATAAAATTTTAAAAGAGTTCGACTTGGAATTAGACATCTGTAACTAATTCCTTGATATTTAACTCTTTTACCAAGGTCACTTGTAATATCATAAGTTAAATATAAATTAGATTTATAATTATTATAACTACTAGTGTAAATCATGTCTTATACCTATATCCCCCTATATATAAAAACTTGACTAGTCAAGTTAAATTCTAAATGGTGCCGAAAGACAGAATTGAACTGTCCGCTGGTCCTTACCAAGGACCTGTTTTACCACTAAACTATATCGGCAAATAAATTAAAGATGTTCCTTTAATTTAAGAAAATATTCATTATCTGCTTGAATTTTTTGATAAAGTTCAATATTATTATCATAATAATTAAGTATTTCTTTCAACTTAGAATAAGCAACTCGAGCAAGATTAGAATTAGTTTTACTAACTACTAAATTATATATTTCTTCAATAGTCATTTTATTAACAATTCGAGAAAGTATAATATCAGGAATAACTTCTTCTTCCTCTCTTTTTAATAAAACATCAATTGCAATTCTTGAAATAAAAGGATTGCTATCTAAACATTTATCTATTAAAGATTTATAATCTAAATTAAATAAATTGTTTAATTCAATTAAGTAAAACTCGTTTGCCATACTAATTCCCCCACATTTAATATAATAATATTAATTAATAACAATGTCAACTAGATTTTTAAAAAAAAGAAAAATAACCATAAGGTTATCTTTCTTGCCTGAGGGATCTCGTACTTATCATACGATTAGAACATTCGCACATTTTATGTACTTGGTTCGATACACCTCAAAGGTCTTCTATAGACATTATATCACTTTTTCGTTAATTTACAACTACTTTTTTAGATTTTTTGTCATCTTTTTTAATATTTTTGGCATTTTCTTGTTCTTTTTGTCTTAAGGTAGGAGTGTTTCCAAATAATTTAAAAGGAAATTTTGATATATATGTTCTGTAATATTGTGTAATTCTTTTGGATAATTTTTCATTTGGACAATTATATTTTTTCCAAATAAGATTAGCAACATAATCTGCCATTTGAATGTCTCTATTATATTTTGAGTTTAAATATTTTACTTTTACCTCTAAATCCATTAATTCAAATTCCCATTGTAAAAATGTTTCTAAGTCTTTTAAAGTTTTCACAGATGTGTTTCTATTATCAACTCTTAATTCTATTTCATTTGTTTGTAACATTGGAATATTACATTTAAACAAGTACTTTAATAAGTTTTTAACAAAAAAATTATATGCTACATTTTCTGAGGCTTCAAATTTAGATAAATTATCTTTATCAATGACAATAGCAATTGGAATAACACTTGATAATTCATATAATTCATTTAAAAATAATGCCTGTTGGCTATCATTAATTTTTGATGCTTTTAACTCAACTTTTTCTTTTATTGGTATATTTTTCCTTTCTTTTACAATTTCTTCTATTCTTTTATGTGATGCTGTTACCTTATGAAGTTCTCTAGTTATATAACCTGCAATAACAAAATACCTTTCATTTTTTAAGTGCATAGCACCAGATTCATCTAATACAATATATGTTTTCATAGTCCTCCTTGTTTATAATATTATTATAGCATATTTTTTTGTTTCCTACATATATATTTGCAACAAAAGAAAAATAACCCTAAGGTTATTCAACACTTAACAATACTTTTTAATCTTTTTATTACTTTCTTTTCAATTCTTGAAATATATGATTGACTAATTCCTAGAATTTCAGCTACTTCTTTTTGAGTCTTTTCTTTTTTACCATATAAACCATATCTCATGATAATAATTTCTTTATCCCTTTTAGGTAACTTATTAATTTCTTCTAACATTAAATTTCTGTTTAACTCATCTTCTAAAGGTTTAGTAACAATATTGGGGTCTGTTCCTAACACATCCTCTAAATGTAGTTCATTTCCATCAGCATCAAAACTTAAAGATTCATCAAAACTAACTTCTGTTTTAACTTTTTTATTCTTTCTTAAAAACATTAATATTTCATTATCAATACAACGAGAAGCATAGGTTGCAAGTTTTATATTCTTATCCATACTAAATGTTTTAATACCTTTCATTAAACCAATTGTTCCAATACTAACTAAATCTTCTAAATCAACTCCGGTATTTTCATACTTTTTAGCTAAGAAGACTACTAATCTTAAATTATGTTCAATTAATTTATCTCTTGCATGCATATCCCCGTCACTTGCCATTACTAAATAATACTCTTCCTCTTCTTTTGATAAAGGGGGAGGTAATTTATCAGTTGCTCCAACATAAAATAAACTTCCTAAATCTTTAACTAAGTTACTTATATATCCAACTAAATTAAGTATTCCAATCATTTTAAATATCCTTTCATTTTATTATGTAATATACAATCTATTCCATCTATTTTAAATTTATCATTAGATAACCCTATTAAATAATCATTAAAAAGGGTTCCATCAACAACTATCTTTTCAGCTTTTAAACACTTAACTAATCCTTCATGATTTAAACTAGAGTAAGGAACATAGATAACATTACTATCTTTATATTTAATATCTATATTTACAAGAATTACTCCTCGTTTTTTATAAGGGTCATATAAATTATTACCAGTATCTAAATAACCATTTAAGTGATAAGTTTTCTTATTTATTACAATATCTACTTTATGATAATTAGTATAATTATTCTTTAATTTCTTAGTTTCTTTTAAATAAAAGAAGATAACTAAAGGACTTAATATTAATAGAACAATATAATTTAAACTCATACCATTTTTATATAATAATAAACCGCGACTTGCATAAGAAAAACTATCACTTAATAAGTACATACCACCTCCTAAAATAATACTAACTAAATAAAAATAGCCTAGATTACTTAAAGTATATTTAATATCTTTATAAGAGAAAGTTACTAACATCATAACTAGACTAACTAATATTTTAAAAAGAAATAAAGTTATATTATTTAATTTTAAGAATAATATAAATATTGTTAAACTACCAGTTAAAGAACCAAATATTATTCTTTTAAACTTAATATTTCTTTTTAAAAGAATACTAACACTTATAAGTAATAAAAAATCAAACCAAAGATTGACTAAGAAGATTAGGTCAAGATATAGTTTCATTTTATCACCATTAATAGTATAAATTATTTAAATATCTAAATTTGTCGAATAAAGTATAAAAAAAATAAAAAAAATAAAAAAAATTAGCACTCTCTGTTGACAAGTGCTATTTTTAGTGGTATGATTATTTTTGTAAACGGAGGGATATAATGAAGAAAAAAGAATTTAAAGCTGAATCGAAGAAATTATTAAATATGATGATTAATTCGATTTATACTAATAAAGAAATATTTTTAAGAGAATTGATTAGTAATTCAAGTGATGCTTTAGATAAACTATATTATTTATCTTTAACTAATGCAAATCTTAAAGTAAAGAAAGATAATTTAGAGGTTAGATTAGAACTTGATAAAGATAATAGGACTTTGAAGATTATTGATAATGGTATAGGAATGACTAAAGAGGAACTTGAAAATAACTTAGGTACAATTGCTAAGAGTGGTTCTGAGTTATTTAAAGAAGAGAATGATAAGAAGAAGGATATTGAGATAATTGGTCAATTTGGAGTAGGGTTCTATTCTAGTTTTATGGTAGCCAAGGAAGTTGAAGTCTTAAGTCGTAGTATTAATGATAATAGTGCTTATCTTTGGAAATCAGATGGTGCGGATGGTTATACTATTGAAGAAGCTGAAAAAGATGAGAATGGAACGGTTATTACCCTACATTTAAAGGATAATACGGAAGATATAAAATATGATGATTTCTTAGAAGACTTTACAATTGAAAGAATTGTTAAGAAATATTCTGATTATATTAAATATCCAATTAAAATGGAAGTAGAAGAGGAAGAAGAAGATAAGAAAACAAAAGAAAAGAAAAAGATTAAACATGAACATATTTTAAATAGTATGGTTCCTATTTGGAAAAAGAAACAAAAAGATGTTAAAGAAAGTGAATATAATGACTTTTATGCTGATAAGTTCTATGATTATGAGAAACCATTAAAAGTTATTAAAAGTGAAGTTGAAGGTTTAACAAGTTATGATGCCCTACTATTTATTCCATCACATGCTCCTTATAATTATTATACAAAAGAATATGAAAAAGGTTTAATGCTTTATTCTAAAGGTGTTATGGTTATGGATAAGTGTAGTGACCTGCTTCCTGATTACTTTAGTTTTGTTAAAGGTATTGTTGATAGTTTAGATATTGAACTTAATATATCAAGAGAGACAATGCAACAAGATAAACAAATTAAGTTAATTGCTAAAAGTATTGAAACCAAGATTAAAAAAGAACTTGAAAGTATGTTAAAAGATGATAGAGAGTCTTATGAAAAGTTCTATGAAACTTTTGGAGAACAACTTAAATATGGTATTTATTCAAGTTATGGTATGAATAAAGAGTTACTTCAAGACTTATTATTGTTCTATTCATCTAAAGAAGATAAGTTAATAACCTTATCTGAATATGTAGAAAGAATGGAAGGTGACACCATTTACTACGCATCAGGTGAATCAGTTGATAAGATTAAAATGATGCCAAATGTTGAAGAAGCCATTTCGAAAGGTAAAGAAGTATTATTCTTAACTAACTATTTAGATGAATTTGTAATTAAAACAATTAATACATATCAAGAAAAGAAATTCATGAATGTAAGTGATGCGAACTTTGACCTTTCAAGTGATGAAGAGAAGGAAGAATTAAAGAAAGTTAATGAAGATTCTAAAGATATGTTTGCTTTAATGAAAAATGTTTTAGATAGTAATGTTAAAGATATTAGATTTACAAATAGATTAAAAAATCACCCAGTTTGTTTAATTACGGATGGGGAAGTATCACTCGAGATGGAAAAAGTTTTAAATGCTATGCCAAATGGTGATAACGTTAAAGCAAGTAAGATATTAGAAATAAATGAAAATCATCCAATTAGTGCTAAATTAAAAGAGTTATATAAAAATAATGATAAAGAAACACTTGAAAAATATACCAAGATTTTATATGAAAGTGCTAGGATGATTGAAGGATTAAGTGTTAATAATCCGAGTGATTTAAGTAATTTAATATGTGAAATTATGAGTAAATAAATATATTTGGTTAATATTAAGAAAGGGAGATGATTTTATGTTACCAAGTAGAATGTTTTATGATAGTTTATTTGATGATTTTGAAATGAAAGGAATGGAAGCTGATGTTTATCTTAAAGATGGTAAGTATCATGTAGAGATTGATATTCCAGGTTATAACAAGGAAGATATCAAGATTGAATCTCATAAGGGTACAATTACTATCAAAGCTGAACATGAAGAGAAAGAGGACAATGAAGAGAAGAAGTATATTCGTCATGAAAGAAAATACAGAAAACTTGAACGTTCTTTCTATCTAGGGGATATTGATGAAGACCAAATCCATGCTGAATTTAAGAATGGTACACTTCATTTAACTGTTCCTGAAAAAGCAGAAGTTGCTAAACGTCAAATTACAATTGACTAAAGAGTGTAAGAAATTACATTCTTTTTTTTGTCAATAAGTGTAAATTAGTTAATTTTCCCTCTTGATTAATCTTTAATTTATGGTAATATTATATTGTAGAGAGGAGTTGACCTAACATGGCTAATATATTAAATGTATCATCAAAATATGTATACAATACGTTAACTATGGGGGGGGATTATCAACTTTATCACATAATATAAAATTATCAGAAAATAATAGTTTAAGACATAGTAAAGTAGTATATTAATACTA
>CANRDV010000048.1 GCA_947629475.1 uncultured Bacilli bacterium | reverse complement strand
ATTGGATAACTTATTATTCAAATTATCCGTCTGCTCCTTTTTATGTATATATTATAGTAAGGAGTTTAGAATTTTTATTACCTAGTATTATACTTATAATATTAGGAATAGTTTTATTATTAAAAATTAAAAAGAGCAATAAATAGTAATTTGAAAGTGAGGTTTTATAAAGTGAAAATAAAAGATTGGAATAAAAAAACAATTCCATTTAAAATTCTAACAATATTTGGGCTAATTATCTCTGTTACGATTGTAGTCTTAGCTTTAATGCAAATATTCAATGTATGGGATAAGGCAATTAATGTCTTTGAACCATTATTAGGAGTATTAATGATAATACAAGCAATAGAAAAATGGAAAACTAATAGATCAACAGCATACTTCTCATTATTTGTAGCAATATTTATTTTTCTTATAGCAATTATTATTTTGTTTTAATAAATTACAATTTGTATGATAAAATTCAGCAAGTAAACCTATGGTATGTGTAATATTTTATTAAAATGTTATATGCTTTTATCGAAAGGAGCAAAAATTATGGATCAAGAGAAAATTGGAAAATTTATTGCAAATAGTAGAAAAAAGCAAAATTTAACCCAAGAAGAACTTGCCGAAAAATTAGGCATTAGTAAAAATGCAGTAAGTAAATGGGAACGAGGTTTAAATTTACCAGATGCCTCTATTATGAAAGATTTATGTGATATATTAAAAATTTCATTAAATGAATTGTTCGCAGGACAACATATTAAGGATAATGATTTGCAAGAAAATTCTGAAAAAAATCTTTTAAATATTGTTAAAAAAGAAAACCATACTAGAAAAAAATTAAAAATTTTTATTAGAATATCATTAACAATAATTATAGTTTTAATTATATCTATGATAGCACTATATAAATTTGTATCTAATTATATGAGCGTTGCTAAAACTTTTGAATTAAATTGGGGAATAATTTTACCGAATGATTTTGTGGAAGAATATCATATTGATACAGGAGCAAGTTTTCACGGAGATGGACAAAGATATTCTGTTTTTAAAGGAAATAATTTTATGACATCACTAAAGAAAGAAAAAAATCAAGAATTAGAGAGTGAAATATCCGAATTATACTTTTCTCTGAATGTTTCAAAAGAAAATCAGATAAATTTTTCACATCAATATAGTTGGACTAAAATTATAAGTAAAGATGATGATAGAAACTATATATATTGTATTTTTGATGAAGAAGAAAATAAGTTTTATTTTTATGAATTCTTAATGTAAATATAAAGATTAGTATAAATTACAAGTATATTATCCAATTGTTAAAAGCCTTTGACAAAGTTCAAAAGACCTTTGGTAGATTTGTTAAGTAATAATTATTTATAATTATATGTGAGAGGAGGATTATTATGTTAGGCGAAAGAATTTTGAAATTAAGAAAAAAGCAAGGACTTTCACAAGAACAATTAGGTGAACAAGTAAATGTTACAAGACAAACTATTTCTAATTGGGAGTTAAACGAAACTGCTCCTAATCCAGATCAATTAAAATTATTATCAAAAGCTCTTAATGTAAGTATTGATGAGTTATTAGATAATGAACGAAAAGAGGTTTTAATGAACAAAGTAAGTAATACCGAAAAGTTAGCAGGTATGATTATCAAAATATTAAAAGTATTTGGAATAATTTTTATAATTTATATAGTATTTATTGTGATAGCAATGATTAGTCTAGGAATTTATAGTTTTAAAAAAGATGGAAAAATAGAAACAGATAGTGTTGTAAGTAGTGCAACAATGATATGTACTATGAATAAACAAAAATATCAAATTGAGTTTGGAACTGATAATTATTTCAAATGTAATAATTGTTCTAACGAAATACAACAAGATTTGAACCAATTAGTTGATTTTAATAATCTTGACGAATCAATTAATAATGTTGAAGAATACTTTAATAATCATAATGGAACTTGTGATTAAAATACTTATAATTTATATGAGCAAACGGTATATTAAGTTTGCCTTTTTTCTGATATAATATTTACTGAAACAAATAGTAATTTGTATTAGAAAGCGAGTTGATAGAATGGATACAACAAAAGATTATAAGGGGGTGTCGACAAAATCTCCTATAAATTTTATCAAACCTATTGTTATTACTAAAAATTTTAATATATATTTACTTTAACAAAGATTTAAAGTATAATAAAGCAAGAAATGGGGTAGTTTATATGGATTGGGAAAAAATAGGTAGTTTTATAGCAAGATTGAGAAAAGATGCAGGTTTAACTCAACAAGAATTAGCTGAAAAAATAATTTGTACTAGAGAAAGTGTTGCTAAATGGGAAAAAGGAATTAATACTATAAATGTTGAAACATTAACAAAAATTGCTGAATTATTTGATATAAGTATAAACGAGATATTAGCTTGTAGTAGAAGAGATAATAAAACTAAAAAAGAAGTTGATAATATATCTGCTAAATTAATGCATGATAATGAAAATAAAATAAAAAAAATGTTTAAAAAATTTGTTTTACTTATTAGTATGTTAATAATTTTATTTTTAATATATTATTTTTTTCAAACTTATAATAGTCTTTATGTATATAAAATAGCTGGAGAATCAAATAATTTTTCAACACTTGATGGAATAGTAATTTTTTCAAGAAATAAAAGTTATTTAAAACTCGGAACTATTAAGGGAAATAGAGATTATGATTATTATGAATTATATTATAAAGATAAGAAGGGAAAGGAAAAAATTATTTTTAGGTCAGAAGATAATGATACTTTAATATCAATTTATGGTAATGATGAATATTTTTCTTTTAAGGATAAAAATGAAATTCTAAAATCTACGTATTTAAAAATACAATATGGCGATAAAAATGATGTAATTAAATTGAATTTTCAAAGAGATATGGTTAATAGTTTTTCTTTTTTTAGAAAAGTAAATAATATTAGTTCTATAGATCAATCAAATAATAATAATGTAACTAATGAAGATGATATTTTAAAAATAGAAAAATATGTTAAAGAAAATTTTTCGTATAATAAAGAAGAAAACTTATATATTCTTAATGAAAACAATAGTCAGATAAAGTATTCAACAATTACCAAAACATTAGAATACTATAATTATAATAATGATTTAACTTATATATATGAATATAGTTTTATCTTTAAAGAATTAAAATATTTAAAACAATTTATAGGAAAAGATGAAATAGAAGAAATATTTACTTATTCTTTTGAAAATAAAAAATGTATAATGGGAAAATGTGATAATAAAGCTGTTTCTTCATTCGATAAATTATATAATAAAATGATTTCTAAAAAGTAAAGGACTTTTAAAGTCCTTAACGCAGAAAGTAAAGAAATTATTGGAACAAGTTTTGTTCCGATAAATCTCTTTACTTTTTTTCTATGTGAATTTATATTTGGATTGAAAGGAGGAAAAATGCGAATTAATAGAGTTGTTTTTATAGTTGTATTTGCTTTGATTTTTTTAGTTAATATAAATGTTAAAGCTAAAGAAACTTATACAAATGGAATAATTACTTTAACTGAAAAAGAATATAACTTTGTAAAAGATTTTTATGGATTAGATTATTTTAAAAGTATGAATGAAGAAGACTATTTAATAATTAAGCAAATGGAAATCGATACGGGTGAAGTTGAAATAAGAAAAATTGATGATGTGTCAATTAGTCCTTGTAGTACTTCAATATCTTCTAAGGATAGAAATTTATCAATTGCAAAAAGTTGTCAATCAACATATTGCAATATTACAATTTTATCAATTTGGTCAACTAATCCTACTATTAGAAGTTATGAAGTCATAGGTGCAAGGTTTAAAGGAGTTTCTTTATATAGTGATAGCATCACTACATTAACTAAGAGTTCGCAAAAAACTATAAGAGAAACAAGTTATCAAAAGTTTAGCAATGGTTTGGGGGCTTCTATATTATTACCTAGTGGAAATAATCTTGTAGTACAACAAACATTCAAAGTTAGAAAAGGTGGAACAGTTTATGGAAGTTATCAACATGCAATAAAAAATGTTAGTTTAGCTACAAGCAAATCATATTATATTTCTATAACAGGCTATGGAAATGTATTTACCTTTACTGCTTCAGCAGTTGGTAGTTATGATGGGTTTGCTGGAGTAAATATAGAAGTTTAAGGTTAATTTGGTTAAAATATGAATTGTGCAGTTATATGTTAGGTTTGTATTTTAATATACAAAAAAGAGAGGAGGTGAAATAATGAAAAAAATATCAAAAATATTATTTGTTATTGCTATTGTACTTATTGCTACTGCGACTTATAAAGTTTCTGCGAAGGAAATTACAATTACAAGTGAAGAAGTTTGGGGAACACCATCAACTCTAACAAATGAAACAGTTGAAAACGTAAATATGCATTTTAAAACACCATATAATAATCAAATTAGACCTTATGGTGATAAAGTGCCAACAGCAGTTTGGGATTGGAGCAAAGGTGATTCTACAATTAGTGGAAGTACATCACATCATGAATTATGGAGTAATTATTTATATACTGGAGCAACAACTTTAAATTTTGGCTTCACAAAAGCTGAGCAAAGTTTTGTAATGGAAATTTGGGAAAAAGATACAGGTTTGTTTTGGGCAGATAAAAAAGTTGCCACTATTGAAGTTAAAATGATTACCCAACAACAAGAAGAGAATGGACTAACTAGAATATATTATGCAAGTGGGTTAAATAGTTCAACAAAATATTTTATTAAAATATTGCCAGAAGCTACCTTTAAAGCATATGTTAGAAAAGTATAAATTTAATCGAATTGGTTGCTATATTTTAAATATATAGCAACCTAAAATTTAAAAAGGAGACTAATGTGAAAAATAAATATGTAATTCATGAATATATGTTTCACGAACGAAGTGAAAGGTGTGAGTATTTATATGAGTAAAAAGATTATTAATTATTTATCATTTTTTCTTGGTATCATTATGTATATATTGATATTGTTTGTTTTTGATTCTAGTAACATTAATCATAAAGAAATAAGCTACATTTATTTATTAGCAATACCATGTTTTATAATTTTGATATCATCTTTTTTGACAAAAGGAAAAGATGAAAGACATAAAAATTTAACCTTGTTTTTTTTGGTATATCTTGTTGCTTTATTAGGTTTTGTTTTTTCTAACGCTAGGAGTGCAAGTTCTATAATTAAAAATAATGTCTATCATTATAGTTATAATTTTATTCCATTTAAATCAATTTATGATGCACTTACTGGTCCCTTAGGATTGAAATTCGGAGTATATAATATTTTAGGAAATTTTTTAATGTTGACTCCTTTTAGTGTTTTTTTACCATTTTTGGATAAAAAATTTTCAAAAACTAAAGTTTTTTTAATTTTTATTATTTCAATAACATTATTTATTGAATCTGTACAATATATTTTAAATTTAGGAAGTTTTGATATAGATGATGTTATTTTAAATATTAGTGGTTCATTAATTTTTTATTTATTAATAAAAAAAACGAGTATTAAGAGATATTTTGAAATTATTTTTTACAAAATTTCTATTAAGAAAACAATAGGTAATATTATTTATTTTTTATTATTTTCTATATTACTTTTGGCTTTGTGTGTAAATATAATTTCAATTGTTGACAATATAAATTCAAATAAAGTTGATATTTCAAAATTAAAATGTTTAAATGATAATAGAACATTTATAACTGATAATAATAATTATCATTACTATAGCAATTGTGATTATGGAATTGGAGAAGTGGTAATTGGGAGAGAAACAAAAACATTAGAAGATTTTGTTAGAAGTCAATTTTTTTCAGAAAAATATGAAAATTTATTAAATATTACTAAAAATGAAATTATAACTAAAATAGATGTAAAGAAAAATTTAAATGTAGGAAAACAATTGCTTGCTGGTAGTGGAAATGGTGGCAAAGTATATTTATATAATATTGAAGAAATGATTGTCTATCAAGATGGAAATTCATACAATTATAAAGAATATATAGAAAAAGAAAAAAATAATCATGAATTTATTATTGATTTAGCTCCCTTATCTGAAATTATTTATATACATAAGGATCATAAATATACTATAAGGCAAGGAAAATATTATAAAGAATTAATTTGTCAAATTGGAGATTTTTATTTAGATATAAGAAATACGTATTATCTTCCTTTAGACTATAAAATCAATTCGGATAGTTGTGATTTTTTAAATAATTTAAAATAATAATTTAACTTACATATTTGAATATAGTTTTATCTTTTATAGAAAAAGATGAAATATTTACTTATTCTTTTGAAAATAAAAAATGTATAATGGGAAAATGTGATAATAAAGTTGTTTCCTCATTCGATAAATTATATAATAAAATAATTTCTAAAAAGTAAAGCAATTATTGGAACCTTAATTGTTCCGATAAATACCTTTACTTTTTTTCTATATGAATTTATACTTGGATTGAAGGAGGTAAAATATTGGAAACAATAATAAAATTAGAAAATTTAAAGAAAATATATGGTAAAGATGATGATAATATTTTAGTTTTGAATGACGTTACGTATAATTTTTCAAAAGGAAAATTTTATTGTATTAATGGAAAGAGTGGAAGTGGGAAATCAACATTAATTCAAATATTAGGATTGCTTATTTCACCTACAGAAGGCAAGATATATATTGATGATAAAGAAATTAAAAAAATAACTGAGGATGAAAAAGCTGATATTAGAAGTAAAAAGATTGGTTTTATTTTTCAATCATATTATTTAAATCCCTTAATGACTTCTTATGAAAATGTTATGCTACCTATGTATTTGAATAATAATATGTCAAAAGAACAAAAGAGAAAAAAGGCGTATGAGTTATTAAAAAAAATGGATCTTGAGAGTAGGGAAACCCATTTTCCAAAAGAATTAAGTGGTGGAGAACAACAAAGAGTTGCAATAGCTAGAGCTTTGGTAAATGATCCTGATATTATTCTTGCAGATGAACCAACGGGTTCCTTAGATTCAGAAAATGAAGAAAATATATTGCAAATATTAAAAAAACTATCTAAACAAGGTAAATGTATAATAGTTGTAAGTCATTCAAAAGAAGTTAAAAAATATGCTGATATTATTTTAACTATAAAAAATAAAAGTTTGTATGAGGAAAGTTATGAAAAATAGTGTTTATTTATCTTTAGGATATTTATTAAGAAATAAAAAAATGTTTGTATGTTTTATAATTATGGGATTAATAATGAGCATAATAATTATATTTTCAAGTTTTAATTCATCAGCACAAAATAATATTAAAGAAGCTGCCTTTGAAAATCCATTATTTAATAGATTGATTGCAGTTCCAAATGTTAATCCAACTAATGAAAACGAAATCAAAGAAATGAAAGAAAGTATTGAGAAACTCGA
This sequence comes from uncultured Bacilli bacterium, assembly GCA_947629475.1. Lineage (GTDB taxonomy): Bacteria > Bacillota_I > Bacilli_A > RF39 > UBA660 > RUG591. The sequence goes on along the minus strand of CANRDV010000048.1, from coordinate 6,483 downwards.
TAATGTTAAATCTGCATTTAGAAACTATGAATATTATAACTATTTAAATATTTCTTCTTTTAAAACAAAGGATTTAGAGGGAGGAATTAGTTTATATGTAGCTAACAATAAAACTTTGCCTGAAATAGTAAGTGGACATAATTTTCCTGATGAAAATGGCAATTATTTAATTTGTCCTCAAAATTTTTATCCAACTAATGTTGATTTTAGAAGAAAAGAAATAAATAGTAGTATGAAAATAGATTTAGAAAACAAACTTGGAAAAACTTTTGAATATAAATATAAAAGTATAAAAAATAATAAAGAATATAAACTTAATTTTGAATTAGTAGGATTATATAAAAATAGTAAATATTCTATTGATGAAGATGTATGTTATACTACAGAAAAAGTTATGAATGATCTTTATTTTAATACAAATGATAATATAGAGAAAATAGATTTATCATTTGATGAATATAAAAGTTTTTATGTATATGTTGATAAATATGAAAATGTAGAAAGAGTAACTGAAAATTTGAAAAAAATGAATTTTACAGTATCGAGTGCTGCACATATTGATACTGATTTTTTTAAAGAAATAATTACTAATACTACTTTATTTGTTGTATTGATTTATATAGTAACAATAATTTTTTTGATAGTAATTTTAATATACCAATTTAATTATGATGAAAAATATTATAGATTGTTATTTTATCTTGGATATAGAAAAAAACAATTATATATTATGTATTTTTTAAACACTATATTTAAGATTCTTATTAGCTTTATATCTGTATTTATATTTTCTATTATTATGAAATTTTCTTTGTTACATTATTTAAAAATAAAGCCATTTATTTTTTATAAATGGAAAGTTATTATTAATTATACTCCCTTAGTATTATTATTTTTCATTATCGTTTTAATATCAGTACTTTCAACTATAATATGCATAAAAGAAATTGATAAAATGGAAGGTGATATATTATAAAAAATATAATATTTTCATCATTTAGAGATAAAAAAAAGTATTTTTTATTTATTGTTTTGATATTTATTAGCTTGCTCTTTTTCTTTTTAATATTATGTTTTAATAATTATTATGATTATATGATTAACGAAAAATTAGGGGCAAAAACAATAAATAGGTTATTACAAGTAGAATATAATGAACAAGTAAAGAAAAGCTTAGATAGTTCTACTATTGAAAGTATTTATGAAGAATATAATGTAAAAGGTGTTATAAATAACAAAGAATTTATGGTTTTAAATAATGAAATGAACTTAGATCTAATCATTGGAGCAGAGAAAACAGCTTATAATGAGGCATTAATTACAAGTGATTTAATGGAAGAAAATTATAAAGTTGGTGATAGTTTTGAAATTGTTATTAATAATAAACATTATAAATTCAAATGTGTTGGCATAGTTAAGAATGATTATCAAAAAATATATATTAGTGATACTAAATTAAAAGATATAGCAACTGAACATAATTATACTCCTTTATATTATAGAATTTTAGTTAAAAAGTATTCACAAGTAGATACAGTAATCAAGAAATTAGAAGATAAAGGTTATTATGCTACTTTGGAGAATGTAACTGACCAAGAAGAAATAGCTATATTAAAAAAAATTAATGGTTATGTTGATATTATTACTCTAATTGTTTTTATAATATTAATAATCATAATATTTAATATTTTAAGAATAATATATTCAAATGAAGAAAAAAATATTGCTATTTTAAAAATTTCTGGTTATAAAAATACTATTATTTTGTTTATTATTTTGGTAAGAGTATTTATAATAGTTGGTATTTCATACGTTTTATTTTCAATGTTTTTACTCATTTTATATGTAATAGTAAAAATATTTGATATTCAAGTTCTATTATATTTGTTTTTAGAAAAGCACTTTATAAAATATATTCTATTATTTCCTATTTCTACAATAATAGTTAATATAATTTATTTCCCTAAAATAAGAAATTTAAAAATATTAGATGTATTAAATGAATAATCTAGCTTATGAAGTAAGAGTGAAATGGTTATAGAAAATGGTATTAATGCTATAAATGTTGAAGCATTAACCTTTAAATTAACAATTACTTTTTGATAATTATGTAAAATAAATTAAAAAGAAATGGTATTGAAAAATTTAAGTTTTTAAAAAAGTAGAAATTCACGAAAAACTAGAGACTTTTCTTTAGAAATTTGGTACAATTGTGTTAGTAAGATAAATTTACAATTTGTATGAATGATAAAAATAGTAATTTGGAGGAGTTGATACAATGGCTACGACAAAAGATTATAGAGATTTTGTATTAGAACAATTAAGTTTATTAGATAATATTACTTGTAAATCAATGATGGGAGAATATTTACTTTATTACAATAATATCTTATTTGGTGGTATCTATGATGATAGATTACTTATTAAGATAGTAAATAGTAATAAAAAATATAATATGCAAGAATCTATTCCTTATGATGGTGCTAAACCTATGTATTTAGTAGATAATATAGATAATAAAGAAATATTAAAAGAAATTGTAATTGAAACTTGCAAAGATTTATGAGATAACTAGTAATTTGTATGAGGAGGATTAAGAATGAAAAAGACAATATTAGCTATTTTAGTATGTGGGATTTTGGTAATAGGATTAACAGGTTGTGGTAAGACAAAAAATGAATTTGATGTTGGAGATAAATCTGATATTCAAACTTCCCAAAGTGATATTACATTATCAATAAAAGATGGAACATTAACAAATATTGGTGCTACATTAATCTTAAAAAACAATAGTGATAAACTACTTCGCTATGATGAAATTTATGAGATTGAAATTAAGCAAAATGGTGAATGGCACAAAATAAATGCTGAATTAGATTTTAATGCACCACTTTGGAAATTAGAACAACAAAGTTCCAAAGAAATTGAGTTAAATTGGGAACATGGCTATGGTAAATTAGCAAAAGGTGAATATAGAATAATAAAAGAAGTTTATTTTGAAAAAGAATCAGAACAAAAATTTTATATATCAGCAGAATTTACTATTGAATAACAAATTACAATTTGTATGAGTAAATAAATAGTTATTTTAGGAGGTAATATAGTGATAATAATTGGAATTATTTTATGTGTCATTTCAATTTTTATTATATACAAACGATTAGTTTATATATTTTTAGGTTATAGTGCAAAAGGTATTATAATTGGATATGGGAATCCTATTAAAAGTTATAATGGCATAGAATCATATCCTTATAAAGTTAAATATAAATATAATGGTAAAGAATATATAGGATATTCGTTAGAAAGTGTGTCAGTTTCTTATGATAATTTTCCTAACAAAAATTTACATAGAGAAATAACTATATATTTTAAAAAAGACAAGCCAGAAGTAGTAACTATAAAAGAATTTAATAGTACATTAATCATTGGTATTATATTTTTATTAATGGGAATATTAAGTATTATTCTATAACTAAAATTACAATTTGTAAGTTATATAGTTATAGTTTGTTAATAGATTTTTTTTAGTAATTAAAGAAAATAAAATTTCATTAAAATAAAATAACATTAAATATTTGCTTAAATAGGCTATAAGCCTTTTTTTATTTAAACCTTTATGATATAATGGTATTAAATAAAAATAGATAGAGGTGTAAATATGTATAATTTAATTGGAATCAGTAAAATAGTTGATAATAAAGTAATTTTAGATAATATTAATCTAAAATTACCAAAAACAGGATTTGTAATATTAAATGGTGAAAATGGTGCTGGAAAATCAACTCTTTTAAATATTTTGGGAGGTTTGGACACTCCAACTAATGGAAATTTGTATTTTGAAAAAATTGATTTAACTTTATTATCGGAAGAAGAATTAAGTAATTATAGAGAAAAATATGTTAGTTTTATTTTTCAAAATAACAATTTGTTTGAAAATTCAATTGCTAAAGATAATATAACAGTCATAGGTAATGATGCAAATTTTTCTAATATCATTAATTATTTAAATTTAAAAGATTTGTTGAATACAAAAGTTAAAAAATTGTCAGGTGGAGAGCAACAAAAGGTTGCTATAGCACGTTCTTTAATGAAAAATAGTAAAGTGCTTTTAGTTGATGAAGCTACCTCATCTTTAGATAATGATATGAAAAATAAAGTATTTTCATATTTAAAACAAATAAGTAAAGATCGATTGGTAATTATGATTTCTCATGATGTAGATTACATATCTACTTATGCAGATATTATAATAGAATTAGAAAATGGAAAAATAGTAAATATAACAGAACAAAATCAAGATATAAAGGATAATAATATATTTGAATATAAAAACAAATTCAATTCTTTAAAATTTGTTATTAATAATTTATTTATTAATAAAAAAAGAATGATATTAAGTTCTATATTACTTGTATTCTCATTTATATTTATATGGATTTCTATGTCATTGTCAAGTTTAGATTTTAAAACATTACATTTTGATACTATGAAATTAGAAAGCGATAATCTTATACTTTTTGAAAAAAATAAGTATGTAAATAATTCTTATGTTTCGTTTGATTCTTTAGAAGATTCAGATATCAAATATCTTAATGTTAATAAAATAACAGATAAGGACTTGATAATTGGTAAAACAATGAATGTTGATGGAAATCCTATTAATTTTTCAATCAATTATGATAAGCAAATAAAAATACCTTATTATCAACATATTATGATTAATAAATTATCTTTCATTAATTCTGATTATTTGGAAAAAGTAGATTATGGTAAAATGCCTAATGAAAGTAATGAAATAGTTGTGAGTTCTTATTTGGCAGATTTAATGATTGAGTTTGGTGTTATGGATTCTAACAAGGAAATTTATAAACCTAAAAATTATAATAGCTTACTTGAAGATAACAATTTATTAATACTTGGAAATAATAATGTTAAAATAGTTGGTATTTATAATATAGAATTTGAACAAACGGATATATTAAAAAAAGAATACGATAAACTAAACTCAAAAATAGAAAATATTAATTTAATTTTTGATGAAAAGATAAAAAACATGGCTGGAAATATTTATGTTATTGATAGTTTTTTTGATAATTATTCTAAAATAAAGCCTGTAGTGAAATCTGATTATGGGTTTAAATGGGAAAAAGATTCAAATGAATTATTGGATAGTAATCCAATTGTATTTACAGATGAAGAAGTAGAACTAGAAAATGGAGATATAATAAATAAATTAAATGATAATGAAATAATTATTAGCAAAGAAATACTTCAAAAAATGAAATTAGATAAAGACAATTGTATAGGACAAAAAATAAAATTTTGGATAGATGATATCTATACATCTATGATTGTTGATGAAATTGAAGTAAAGATAGTGGGAATTAGTAAAAATGATTATTATATCAATGAGAATACTTTAAAAAATGTTATTGATAAAAAAATGTATATTAATAAAGTTTATGTATATGAAAATGATTTTAATGTTATTAAAAAAATTATTAATAAATTTCCTACAACTGGGAGTGAATATACAATTAAAACTAATTATAGTTATAGTATAGAAGGATTAAGTGGATTTGCTAATTTAACAAGCAAAATATTTAGAATTATAGCACCTCTGTTCTTGATCTTAGCAATTATAATTTTAATTAATTATATTTTGAATAGCATAAGTATTCATATTAAGGACATTGTAATATTAAAAGCATTTGGAATTAAAAATATAATTATTGAAATGTTATTTATTATTGAAGTTGCTATATTGTCGAGTATATCATTGATAATTTCCATTTTCCTATATTTAATTATAAAAGTAATTGGTAATAATGTTATAGGTAACATGGTAACTTATAGTGTAAACTTTTTCCCATTACATTTGAATAATATATTATTAATTATACTTATAATATCTACTATATTATTTGTAACTTTCTGGATAATAAATAATAAAATAAAAAAGATGTCTCCTCAATTATTATATAAATTAAATTAATTATAAGTAGTTTATATAAATAAAAGTATAAAATAAAATTGTTATGAATTTATTTACTTGGACAAAGAAATAAGATTCATAACATTTTTCTTTCTTGTTTACCTAACTGTATTTATTTCAATTAGTTTGTTAATTGTTTTAATTAATTTATCCTTATATTCATTACATAAATTATCTTTTATAGGTTTATTTTCTAATTTACTAATATCTTTAAAAATACTAGTTTCATGTAATAATCTTGCTATTCTTCTTGGATAAACAACTTTATTACAGGTTGATTCATTTAAAGATATTTCAGCACTTTTGGATATATCATAAAATTCAATTTGATAATATAAGTTATTTTTTCCGTTTATTGTTTTTAATTCATTTATTCTCATCATTTTCATTTTTTTAACCTCACTTTTAAATATTAACAAAATTATAATTATTTATCAATAGTTTAAAAATATTTTTTACAAATATTGAACAACTTAGTTATTTTT
>CANRDV010000047.1 GCA_947629475.1 uncultured Bacilli bacterium | reverse complement strand
CTACTGGAGCAACAGGTCCTCAAGGTGAAATTGGTCCTACTGGTCCTGCTGGTTTAGATGGAGCTACTGGTCCTACTGGGGCTACAGGTGCTACTGGAGCAACAGGTCCTCAAGGTGAAATTGGTCCTACAGGTCCTGCTGGTTTAGATGGAGCCACTGGTCCTACTGGGGCTACAGGTGCTACAGGAGCTGATGCTCCTACTCCAACTTTAACAATTGGAACTGTTACAACTGGAGCTCCTGGAACTGAGGCTGCTGCAACTATTTCAGGAACTGCACCAAACTTTACATTAGACCTAATTATTCCTGCTGGCCCAACCGGACCTACTGGCGCTGATGCTTAAGCTTAAGGCTGTTAACAAATGTTAGCAGTCTTTTTTACTATTAATAATTACTTCAAGCCAATAAACTTATCAAATAACTCATTCATTCTTTCCATAAACTCAACTTCATCAAAGAAAATATCCATTGGTATATCTAGTTGGTATTTTTCTATAAATTCATGCATAAACTCATCAGTTGGCATGTCTTCACTATAACCATTTTTCATATAATCATCATATATTACTTTTTTTATTTCTTCTCTTAATTCAACAGCCTTATCTTTATGAGCATAGACAATTCCATACATTACACCATAATCAACATAAATCTCATATTTTTCTATATTACTACGAGAATATAAATTTACTTCAATCTTATCATCTAAAATTTCACAGATTTCTAAATGTTTATCTTTCCAATCTCTTCTTTCAAAAGTATCTGTTTTATCAATCCATTTCATATTAATTCCTTTCTTTATAATTATTGTATATTATAGATAGGTAAATTGCAAATGTTATTACATAAGTTTACATAGTAAAACTGTGAAAATAAATTTCACAGGTATTAATAATCAGTTGTTTTATTTGGTATTAGAATTGTATCTCCTATCGTAAGCATTGTTGAAGATAAGTTATTTAAATCGATTATATCATCAACTGTAACTCCGTAGTTATTTGCTATTTGATAAAGTGTATCTCCCGGTTTTATTACATAAGTTATATTTTCAGTTGTTGTTTCAGATACGGGTATTTGTAAAGTTTGATTGATTGTTAATAAGTTGCTTGTTAAGTTATTATATTTTTTTATTTCATCAACTGTTGTATTGTATTTTCTAGCTATAGCATATAAGGTATCTCCTGGCATTACTTGATAAACAACAAAGTTGGTTTCTTCAACAACGTTTCCTTTAGGAATTGCTAGTTGTTGTCCTATTTGTAAAGTATTGCTTGTTAAGTTATTTAATTTCTTAATAGCATCAACTGATACTCCATAGTTATTTGCAATTTTGTATAAAGTATCTCCTTTTTTAACTATATAAACGATATCACTTGATGTTACTTTAGGAATCCTTAAAACTTGACCTACTTTAAGAATAGTTGTTGGTAAGTTATTGTATTCAATTAATTCATCAACTGTTGTATTAAATTCTTGAGCAATTTTATATAAGGAGTCTCCGGCTTTTACAATATATTCATCATCACTTGGAGTTGGTGTTTGTGTTGGTGGAGTTTCTTCTTGAAAAATGGGAATTCTTAGAGTTTGTCCTATTTGTAAAGTGTTACTTGTTAAGTTATTTAATTTTTTAATTGCACTTACTGTTGTATTGAATTGTCTTGCTATACTATATAAAGTATCTCCTCTTTTAACAGTGTATGTTTTTTCATTATCAGGTAAGTTTGGTATTTCTCCAGGAGGAGCATATGGTACTCCTATATAATCCGTTACGGCTTCAACGACTCCTTCTACATAATCTAATAAGTTATTTTGAAGTTTTCTTCGGTCATTGGCATTGTCAATAAAACCATATTCAATTAAAAGTGCTGTTGTATTTGGAGTCTCCCTCATAATATAGTAATAATCTTTTGATGGGTCTTCCGGTAATACTCTTTGATAGTATTTCCTTTTTATTTGACCCTTATCACCAATTGCATCAAGAATCATGGAAGGAAGTTCCGAATCCGTTCTTAAAGGATAAACGACCTCAGCACCTTCCCCACCTCCGGATAGTTAAGATGTAACTTATTACTTTGCTATTAAATTAGCAAATTTTATTTTATTTTCACCAGTTAACGCTTTCATTATTTCTTCTTTAAACGCTTTTTTACTTCGATATAAAGGATACATTTCTTCAAGCATTTCAAAGATAAACTCTTTTGAATTAGCAAGTTCACCCATCTTTTTTATATATTTGCATATTACCTGATAACGTTCTCTAGTAGATGCAGACTTAACTTCTTCTATTATTTGAGGTTTATAAAAATCTAATAATTCTTTACTATATTTATCTTTTAAGGTATCTTGATATTTATAAAGTTTTCTTATATCCGGATCTTTTTTTATTAAAGAAAATAATTTATCTACTTCATTTTCTTCTTGATAAATTTCTTCTAAAATCCAAGTATTATCAGGATTTATTTTAGGTATTATTTCTGACTTTAATTGTTCCCATTCTGAATCACTACACATGTATTTTAATTCTATATATTTATCAAAATTATTGGTTTGAATTATTATTTCAGGTAATAATTTTATCTTCTCTTCATACATATTATTTTCATCATATATTTTTAATAACTCATTATAAATTAAATCTTTTCGAGTTTCATTTTTTAGATTGTCTTTTAATAATTTTATTACTTCATCGGTTCTATTTTCTTCTTTTAAATATTTAATTAATTGTTCTCTAACTCCATAAGTATCAATATTTTGATAACACAACTTAATTGCTTCATCTTTATCAATAAAATCATGTACTAAAGATATTTTATCTAATACTTTATTAATAAAAATACCATATAAGAAATCACAATCATCTAATATTTCAATAACTCTACTTGCTGATGCTTTATCATGAGCATAAAGAATAAAAGCATATAAAGGTGCATCCGAAAAGTCACCTAATTCATCACTTTCCGCAATATCTTTAGCCCATTTTAAATATTCTTGAAAATAATCTTCTTCCTCTAATAAATCACTAGCTGCAAGACTTAATTCATGTAAAGAATCTTGATATTCTCCACTAGAACCATCCATATTTGTATCTGTTATAAAATGATAGGTATATTTAATTAATTCAAAAGCATTATCATATTCTTCATTATTAATAAAATCTTCTATATCATCAGTTACATTTGAAATTAAATTAAGAAAATACCTTCCATTATAAAAATTAATAAAACCACTTTTATCACTTATTCTCTTAACTTCTAGTTGCATTTTATCATAAATTTTTTCTAACTCAGATTTAGTTTGATTACTTTTTTCTTCTTTTATTTTTTCTAATTCTGCTATATCATTATCTCTTAAATAATATAAAACTGCAGCCATATGTTTACAGGTATATTCTCCATTTTCAGAATATGGACATGAACAAAAATAATCAATTATTTTTTCATTTTCAATTTCAAGTTTAACTTTATATATTCCCGAACCATCAATATAAGCTGTAACTTCATTTTCTTGATACCAAATATTTAAAATTCTATCTTCATTATAATAACTTTGTCCTCGATAAAGAACATTAGAATCAAAATAATTCTCAAATTTATTTGTTGTTAAAAATCTTTTCATAACCTTTTACCTCCCACTTAACATCTATAATTTTTTATTTATACAAAAAACTGCATATAAAGGAATAGATTTAATACTATTTTTAAAACCAAAATCCTTTAAACTTATTCTTATCATATATTTAGGATGATATAATTCATTATATACATTTAAACTTTTAGATTGAGTATGGTCAAAAGCTTTTACTTCAATAGGAATTACTCCATCATTCATAGTAGTGATTAAAAAATCAACTTCAGATTCTCTAATTCCTTTCCAATATAGTAAATCAAGTCCATTTGCTTTTAACTGATTAGCTACATAATTCTCTGTAATAATTCCTTTATATATCTTCATATCATCAAGTAAAATAGTTTTTATATCATTATTTATTAATCTATTAAATATACCAACATCTGAATAATAAACTTTAAATACATCATTATCTACAAATCCTAATAAGGGTTTTTCTGGTAACTTAATGCATTTACATATTTGTACCATATTACTTTCAACAAGCCAATTTAGAGGTAGGCGATATTCTCTTGATTTAGCATCTGGAGCAATCATAGAATATTGAAATTTTTTAGATGCATTTTGCAATTGAGAAGATAAAGAATTATATATGTTTCTAATTTTCAAAGTTTCACTTGAATTTGTCACATGGTTATTCATATCATTTTTATAATCTTCTATGATATCATTTAATTTTGATAAATCATAATTATAATAATCTTCGTTACAATCAATTAAGGCTTTTATACTTTCAGGCATTCCTCCGGATAATAAATATCTTCTATAATAATCTATTGCTTTGCTATGAAGAATTCCCATTGATTCATTTTTTTCAAAACAACTTTTTATTTTATTTATTAATGGTTGTTGATTAAAGGCAATTAAAAATTCTTCAAAATCCATTGGATACATATATACTCTAGTTACTTTTCCAACTGGAAAAGGCTTATTTAATCTAGCTAATTTTACTCCTAGTAAAGAACCGGCACAAATAATTCTCACGTTACTATGTTTTTCATTAAAGAATTTTAGTTCAGAAATTAATTCTTCACTTTCTTGAATTTCATCAATAAATAAAATACTATCTTCTTTATCAAAGTCAAAGTCTAATAATATTTTTAAATCATTATATTTTCTCTCGGAAGAATTACTTGATTGATATAATTTAACTACATCAACATCATATAGTAAATTAATCTTTTTGTAATTTTTAAATTCATTTTTACAAAACTCATCTATTATATAAGTTTTACCACATTGTCTTACTCCTAAAACTACTAAGGGTTTAAAATCTTTAGTGTTCTTCCAATTAATTAAATCTTCATATATTTTTCTTTTCATAATCCTGTCTCCTAACTAAGCTAATTATAACATATTTACACCTTTTTGTAACCACTTTTAGAAGATTTTTACACCTTTTTGTAACCACTTTCGATATCAAAACGAGCATTATTGTAGTCGCACTACACTTTTTGGAATAAAATAGGACTAGAAAAAATTGTTTTTTATGATAAAATAAATCATGTGATAGATCTCCTTAAGCAAGATTCTTGTATCACAAAACGCCATTGTTTTATAACTTTGGCGTTTTTAATATTATTTAGTTTTACTATTTTCAATTATATAATAACTTATAGTAGGAACCGTATCTAAAAGAAAACCTGCTTCATTTATAAAATTTAAAACTTCTGATGCATCACCAAAGGCATAACAACCTTCTGGGATTTCTTTATTTGGCTTTAACTCATCTTTAAAATATTTTAGAAAATTAGGATTAGCTTTATTTATCTTCTTAAGATACTCTAAGGCTTTACCGTCTTTTCCTAATTTATAATAAAGTATAAATAATGGTGCAAGCATTCCTAAAGTATCTTCTGGATATTTTCGGTAAAGTTTTAAGATTTCACTTTCATCTTCTAGATATGCATATATTGCCATTAAAAGATATCTAGAACCTACATTATCATTGGAATTTAATCTAATAATTTCTTTACAAACATCTCTTGCTTGTTTAATCTTACCATCAATTGTTAAATAAATAGCCTTCGTATATAAACCTGTTATGTATTGTCTAGTTTCAAAGATACCATAAAAATGTCCAATATTGTCTTTCTTAAAATAACCTTCCTTAGTTAATCTATCTTTTTCATATTCCAATCCTTCATTTAATAATTTCCAACTTTTTAAAGGATCATCTTCTAAACTTATTCTAAAAAGTAAGGCATCTAAGCATTCTTTACAAGTTTCATAAGCTTGCTCAGCATATTTAATAGCTTGTTTAGTACTTTTAGCATTTTGAGCTTTCTCTAAAATTTCGTATGCATCATCTAACTTTGTATTTTCATACTCTATTTCGTTATTATTATATTTCATTATAAATTCTTGTAATTTCTTATTTGCCTCTTCTTCATTTTCAAATTCATTATTTGCAAAAAAATCATTTAACATATTATTTAATTTATTATTCATATTTTACTCCTTCTATTAAAAACTATATTTTACTTTTTCTTAGAAAGTTCTACAATATAATCACTTAACTCATCTATTATATCTTCTAACTTTCTATTATTTATATTAAATTTTGGTATTTTTTTATATTCTAAATCACTAGTTGTCATATCATTTTTTACAACATGTTTATAATATTCTTCATGAGAATCCCGATATTCCTTGCTATCAGGAATTAATTCATCATTTTCATCATAAAATAATATTCTATCATATATACTTTCTAAACTATCTATAAGTTCTACTGAAATAGTATCTGTCTTAATAATATTATTAACTATTTTAGAATCACATATTAAAGTTATTAACATTACAAAGTTATCATTATTATTAATAATATCTAAAGTTATTTTTTCTTTATATCTATCATAGTCATCCATAAACTTATCATGAAAATTATCAATAGTTTTATACTTTTCTTTAATAATATCATTCATATTAAATAGTTTATAGTTTAATTTTTTAGCAAGTAGTTCAGACACTTTAGTTTTTCCAACACAAGGTATACCCCATATTAATACTTTCATTTTTACTTCCTTTTATTAGGTATTTCATAACCATTTTTTATTTGCAATATTAATCCCTTTAAATTTTCATTATCTCTTTTTAAATCATAATTTCTATAATCATAAATTCTATCCGTCTCATAACCATTAGTAAAATAATGTTTAGAATAGCCTAATTCATCTGTCTCTTCAACGATATCTCTTAAATCATATTCTGAAATATCTTCAAGCATTCCAAGTCCTGCTCCTTCAACTATTTTAGGATATTCTTTAACATCAAATAAATTTTTTAATTCATTACTTTCTAAATAGGTTATATCAAATGTTGTAGTTGAGCCAAAATCATAATCCATTTCCATTTCGTCATTTTCTTTTAAATCTAAATCTTTTAATCGTGTAGTAATTGCATTTAACTTTACATAACCTGGTAGATCTGATTTTTCTCCATTTGATCCATAGATATTACCATTATAATTTATATTATATAAATGATAAGTTAATGAGTTAAATGATGCCAAAATTGTATAAGCAAGATCGGCAAGAGTTAGTTGATTATTAATTTCAATAACTCTCCATATTTTATTTTCTAACCCATTAATTGATACTCTAAATTTTAAAATTTCATTCATTTTCTACTCCTTCTTTCTCAAAATTCTTTTGAAACTTTTTAAATAATTTATTTTTTTTATTATCACTTCTTAAATAGCATTCTTCAAGAGCATAAGGATAAAGTCCTATAAAATTAAGAGGTAATACATACTCTTCAAGCATTCTAAAATAGCCATCTTTACCATACTTAATTCTCCAAAAACCTACTGAATCATAAATTCTAGCTAAACAAATAATTGGTAAAGTAAATAAACCTTTTAAATCCTTTTTAGCTTCATCAGTTATTTTTATTTCCTTGTTCAGAAAAGGATCAAATAACATTTCTAAGTTTTTAGTATATTTCATTACTTTTTTGTCTCTTATATTAGTATAATCATAAAATTTATTATCAACATAGCCTTTTAAATCATAGATTGCCATTAGAATAGCATCTTGTAGTTCATAATCCGAAATGGGAATTTTTTTATAGACATTGTATATTTCATGTTCTATATAATCAAGTTGCGGATTATATTCTTCTTCACGACCTCTTACTACTTCCCCATATTCTTTTCTTATTCTTGATAATAATCTTGGCATATCATAGTTAGTTAATATTTTTGTTTCTACTTCACTCATTCATACTCCTTATAAATCCAATGTCTTTTTAATTAATTTCTTTATTTCATCAGCAATATAGTAAGAAAAACCATCTTTAGTTTCATAGACAAAAGCCCATAATGCTTCAACATCATCCTTATAGACAGACATCCACATAGAATTTTCATGTTCTAGTAATCTTTCAAAATACATTCTTGTAAATATATCATCGCTAGATAATTCTAAACATATTTTAACTTCTTCGATTATATTTTCTTTTAACTCTTCTAAACTTTTTACATTATCTTTTTTTAATTTTTCATTTACTATTTTCTTATCTAAAGCTTTTAATGATGATAATAAATCTGTATCACCTTTTTTAATTAAATATTCTTTAAACCACATACTTACTCCTATCTTTATAATATTTTATTTGCTTTGAAACATTCATATATATATTCTTTAGTTTCATAATATAAACTACTATCATAATTATCTATTTTTTCTATAATCCAAGAGGTCATAACTTGAATTAAAGTATCTATATAATCTTCATTATTGTTTACCATTAAGATAAGTCTTTGATAAACTTTACCTAATTCCCAAAAAGATGGTTTATTATTATTTAGTTTTAATTCATAATTTCCGATTGTAATGCCTGACCCTTGAATTAATTCATCACTTACCTTATCTATATTTTCTGAATGATAAACACTTGCTAATTTGTATATTTTAGTAATTTTTTCTTTACCAATTTTTTCTACAATATATTTCTTTTTATTTTTAGTTTTTCTTGCAATATATTCAAATAAACTGCAAACGAAGAATAAATCGTTTTCTTCCTCTTTTTCACCCATTTTATAACTCCTCGGCCTCAATAAATTTAATTGTTTCTAAGGCTCTCTCTGTACAAAAAGCAATTTGATGTGTCGGATGTCTAAATTTAGCTAGCTCCCAAAAGGCAGCTCTTGTAATCTCACCATCTAATAATTGATTTATATAATTATAGATTTGCGAGTCAGCCATAGCACCTATTACTATATCATAATCATGTTTCTTGCCACTTCGACAATCTATAATAAAATCTAGCCATTCTTCAGTCATCATACTAAATTCTTTTATCTTTAAATTTTTATTTTCATGATATTCATAGAAATTAACTACTTTAGTATCATACTTATTAGCCCACTTAATTGCTTGCTCCTTTAAAACAGTACAATAGAAGCCTACTCCAAAATCCTTATTATATTTATCTACTATTATCCTAGGTTTCTCTATTCTACAATAATTGCCATGATATATAACCTGCATTTTCACCGCCTATCTTATACTAAAATTATATATTATTTCAATATTTCTATCTTTATCAATAATTATTTTATTGATAATTAATTTAATTAAATCTCTTGTTGGATTATCAATATCAATTAAAGTCTTAATCTTAGTATCATCTTTAATTTCTTCTTTAGGTTTAGATTCTTTTAACTTATTTATTTCACTTCTTATATTATCTAACTTAACCTCAGTTTCTTTAGATAATCTCTTATATATATCAATTGAAATAACTTCCTTAAATCTATCTTCATATAATAAATCTAATTTATTTAGATATTCCCTTTCTTTTAATTCTAAACTTTTTATCTCCTTAAAAGAATCTTTTTCTCCTTCAACACTTTTAATTATATCAGATAGGTTTAACTCTTGTAAATATTTTTTATAAGTTTCTTGAACTTTTTTGAGTAAATCTCCTTCTAGTTTTTCATAAGGAATAAAATGGGACTGGCAAAGTTTTAGTTTAGGGTTTCTGGTATATTTATTACAGTTAATTGTGTAGTAGTTATTTTTACAAGATATAGTTAAGGAATTACCACATTCAAGACATATTAAAAGATTTTCAAATAATCTTTTTTCTCGTTTGTTTTTATTAGTTACTTTCGTTCTTTTTAAATTACTTTGAACTGTTTCAAAGATAAACCTATCAACAATTGCTTCATGAGTATTAGGGATTATATCCCAGTTACTCTTAGGAAGTGTTTTTTTCTTTTTAGATTTATAGGATACTTTAGTTTGTACACTTTGAACCATATCTCCAACATACATTTGATTTTTTAAAATTTTAGAAACTGATGATATAGTCCAAATTGGATTATATTTATTATTAGCATTTGGATTTTTTCTTTTAAGTGTACTTGGAGTTTTTATTTTATTATCATTTAAATAAGTTACTATCTGAGAAATAGATGAACCAAGGTACGCCATATCAAATATTTTTTTAACAATCCTTGCATTTTCTTTATCTATAATTAAATGTCCTTTATCGTTAGGGTCTCTTTGATAACCAAAACTGGGAGTACTACCAATAAACTTACCTTGTCTTCTTTTATCATTTAAAACACTTCTAATTTTAATTGAATTTTGTCTACTATAATAATCATTACAAGCAAATATAAAGGTTGAAGAATCGTTACTAGCTTGATTTTTAAAACTATCATAATTTTCTTGAATGGAAATAAATCTAATATTATTTTCTGGAAAAAAGTTTTCAACATAGTAACCTGTCATGATATGGTCTCTTCCTAATCTTGATAAATCTTTAACAATTACTAAGTTAATTTTTTTACTTTTAATATCACTTATGAGTTTTAAAAATCCTGGTCTTTCAAAGTTTGTACCTGAATACCCATCATCTACATATT
Organism: uncultured Bacilli bacterium; assembly: GCA_947629475.1. Classification (GTDB taxonomy): domain Bacteria; phylum Bacillota_I; class Bacilli_A; order RF39; family UBA660; genus RUG591. Next base: position 3,414 of record CANRDV010000047.1, on the reverse strand, counting down.
CTGATACAAAGTTAAAGCCTTTTTCTTTTAGATAATTAATTAATAAGTTTCTTTGATTAATAATACTTTCACTTTCTGTTTCATAGTTCTTTCCTTCATCGGCTTCTGATAATCTAATATAAATACCAGCTTTAAAATCAGTCATTTTTAATCACACTTTTAAGATATTCTTTAACTAATTCTGTTAAAGATACACCATCTTCTTTAAAAGTTTCTTTGATATTAAACATAAAAACACCTCATTTAATGATATGAAGTGTTTTAAAATATTATCTTCTATTTTTATTAGTTATCATATTTAAGTTCAGCCTGCTTAATTACTTTTTCAACTGCACCATCTCTCTTTATAGGTGGATAATTATATTTTATTAATAATCTTCTAATATTTACTCTTATTTTAGCTCTTGAATCATCTCTTTTAAAAGCATCTAAAGTCAAATTATCATTAATTATTTCAACTAATTCTTTAGCAATTTGAACTAAAGTTTCATCTTGCATCAATTCTTTTATTTCAGGATCAGCTCCTAAAGCATCAAAGAAAGCTTTCTCTTCTATGCTTAAATTATATTCATTTCCTTTTTCAATTTCTTCTTGAATATCACTTTTTAATTTTATTAATTCTTCTATAACTTTTTCAATATCAGTAACATCAGTCCTTTCGTTATAAGCATCTACTATTTTATTAAACTTAGTTGAAAATTTTTCTTGTAAAGTCAAATTAACTTTTCCAATTTCAGATATAGTTGTTTTTATAGCTCTACTTAATATCTCAGCAACAATATTTTTATCTTTTAAAGATTTCAATTTATTAATCATTGCTTCACCTAATAATTCTAATCTATTTCCCCTAGTTAATTCTCCTAAACTAATTAATTCATCCTTTTCAATAGATAATTCAAGTAAGTCTCCTACTTTTTTATTTATTTCTGAAACATCCAATTTATTATTAGTAGTAATTTTAGTTATAAATGATCTTACTGAAATAATAAATAATACTTTGTTCTTATATGTTGAATCTAAAAGGCCATTACATACTGTATAAAGATTTTTAGCATCTAAACTATGTTTCATAAATCTTTTTTTCTTATCTTCTGATGCTAATACTAAATTAGCAACTTCTTTAATTAAATTATATTTACCACTATTATCTAAAATATCAAATTTTGAATAATCAAATCCATTTAATATACCATCAATTATTTCTATTTTGTCTTTTAAAGTATTTATTACTTCTTCATTATCAACAACTTGCTTTTGATCCCTTATAGTATAAGTCTTTAAGGCATCTAATAGCCATGCTTTTAAACCAATATAGTCAACTATTAAACCTGCTGTTTTATTTTTATAAACTCTATTTACTCTAGCAATTGCTTGCATCAAATTGTGTGCTTTCATTGGCTTATCTATGTACATAACTCCAAGTCTTGGTACATCAAAACCAGTAAGCCACATATCAACAACAATTGCTATTTTAAATTTTTCATTAGAATCTCCTTTTTCATTTTTAAATCTTATTTCTAATTCTTTTTTATCATTTTTTGTACCTATTGCTTTTTGCATTTTCTCGTCATCTTTATTACTTGGAGTAATAATCATTTTTACAACATCTTGGTAATCAGGGCGTAACTCTAGAAATTTCTGATACATTATATAAGCTGCTTTTCTTGAATATGCAACAACCATTGCATGATCTGCAACCATATCTTTTCTTTCCTCATAATGATTTATGATATCCTTAACTATCAATTCTAGTCTATCAGGATCTTCAATAACTTGTGATATTCTAGCCATCATTTGCTTTGATTTATTTATTACATGTTCATCTGCCATTTCATTTTCAGCAACATATTTATAATAATTATCGATTTCTTCTAATATTCTTTGATTCAATCCAACTCTTGCCATTCTTGATTCATACATAATTGGAACAGTTGCTCCATCTAATATAGCTTGAGTCATATCATATGTATCTATAACCTCTCCAAAAATAGCAGAAGTAGATTTATCTTTTGTTTCAACTGGAGTTCCTGTAAAACCTATATAAATTGCATTAGGCAAAGCATTATGCAAATATTTAGCTGTTCCATACTTTTCACTTGCTGTATTAGTATCATAATCAATTGTCATTGTTGCTTCTAATCCATAATGACTTCTATGACATTCATCAACTAAGACCAAAATATCATCTCTATCAGTAAATAATCCAGTTTCTTCTTCAAATTTTTGCAAGGTTGTAAAAAATATACCACCAGAAAATCTATCTCTTAACATCTCATCAAGTTCTTTTCGAGACTCTGCTCTTTGAGGTTTTTGTTTTAAATAATAATCACACTTATAAAATGTTTCATATAATTGATTATCCAAGTCATTTCTATCAGTTACCACAACTATAGTTGGATTAGGTAATAGTTTAATCATATTTCCTGTATAAAATACCATACTAAACGATTTACCAGATCCCTGTGTATGCCAAATAATCCCAGCCTTACCAGTTTTAGGAGCATCAGTAACAGTAGAAATAATAGCTTTTTTTACTCCAAAATATTGATGATACTGAGCTAAGATTTTATTATCATCACTAAATAATATAAAATTTTGAATTATGTCTAAAAATCTATCTTTTCTAAACATACCTTTAAATAAAGTTTCATGAGTTGCCATATTTTCAAGAACAGCATCATCAGCTTCAACTTTTTTCCAATCACTAAATCTCGTATAAGGACTTGTAATTGTTCCTGCTTTAGCAGTAACCCCATCGCTAATAACTAAAAATTGATTATATTTAAATAATGAAGGAATATAGACGTTTTTATATCCAGTTAATTGTGTATAAGCATCTTCTAATTTTACATCTTCATTAGTAGCTGTTTTTAGTTCTATTACTACTAAAGGAATTCCATTTACAAAGATTATAATATCAGGTCTTTTTTTATCAAATTCAATTATCATATATTGATTAATAGTCTGAAAATGATTTTCATAAATATTTTGAAAATCAATTAATTTAACATTTTTATATTGATAACCATTTTCATTTTTAACTTGAATTGGTACTCCTTCTAATAAATATCTAGTAAATATTTTATTATCTTCTATAGGATTTCCATGTGATAATGTTTTTATAGTTTTTATTGCCTCATTTATTTGTTCATTTGTAAAATCTCTATTTATATTTCTTAAATCATAAAATAAATTATTATCCATAAAAACACTATGATAATCTCTTTCAATATTATATCCATTTAATCTTTCATATCCTAAATTTTCTAAAATATTCAAAGTTGTATCTTCTAATTGTTCTTCTGTAAACATATCTATCACTTCCTTTACTTATACTTACAAATAACTATTTGTATGACTAAATTTCTACATTTTCTAGGTCTATTTCTCCATTCATTAACTTTGGTAGTAAGG
>CANRDV010000046.1 GCA_947629475.1 uncultured Bacilli bacterium | reverse complement strand
TTCGCAGACTTAATTCATTTTTTGATTTTTAAAACGAGAATTTTTTGGCGTGCCAAAATTTCCTCGTTTTTACAATGTATTTTTATCACATCAAGTTTTTGGTATCACAACTGTCACTTTCAGCATATCACTGGACGTACTTTTTTTAGTCGCAAACCCTTGATATCATTGGGTTTGCTCAAAACTGTCCGTAGCTAAGGAAAAAAGAGATATTTGCTTAGATATCTCTCTTGTTGTACTATATTTGTAATTGATATGGAGAGTCAGAACTTCCATCATTATTACCTATTATTTGGACGGTCGATTTCAGATAAAGGACTGGCCGGACGTGGCTGATGGAACCAGCGCTATTGTAGTTAATAGTACCACCCGAAGTCCAGTATGGGACACTGCCAGAGTTATTGGAAGACGGCGACAAGAACCATTCCAAATTAGAATGGTTGGATTCTTTAAACAACCAATTCGTTGTTATATATGTACTATAATCATTATATAGTTTCTTAGTACTCCAATTACTACTATCTGATGCAAATCCATAATCGCTTGGATACATTAATGCGATTGCTCCTTCCCAATATGCTGCATTATTTGCCCATACTCGACAACTACTATTTCCTGTTACTGCACTTCCACTACTATTTCCACTTGGTCCTTTATTTCCTTCACATCCTTCTATTGCTCTTTCATATTTATATGCTTCTACTGTTGTATCATTTATTCCGTAACTTGAATATGTTACTGTTCCCAAATACCATTTTGCATTTTCTTCTATCATTCCTTTTGCTGTATCTGTTAGTGAATTTAAGTATCCTCCTTCTGTTCCTTTTGAATTTAACCAGTTCATTAGTCCCGCATCTCCCCAGTTATTATCATATGCGCTTCCATCATAATCCCAATATGCATTTTCTGAAGAACTGCTATATCTTATTTTATATGTTTTACTTCCTACTGTATATTCAAGTGGCATTTCTGAAATTGTTTTATCTCTTACTATTTTAACATGTTCTTCTCCTGCATCGTCTTTGAATATTCCGATTATTCTCCATTTTTCACAATTATCTGCATTTTGTTCTTTTCCATCTTGACAATTGAAGTAGACATAATTATTTGCTGTTGCTCCGGAATACCTATATTCTCTTATTGTTGACTTATCAGCACTTTTATCAGTAATTGATTCACAACTTTCTTCACTACATGTTGTTGGTATTCCTACCAATCCATCCGTTCCTAACTTGGCTTTTAACATTTCAGTTGCTACTCCTGTTGTTGGGGTTTCTTGTTCTTCTTCTAATGTCTTTTCTTCAAAGTCTCCATTTACTGTTACTTTTACTGATGCAAATGCATCTGTATTCCATGTATTCATATCCATATCTGATGAGTCTGCATCATCTCCTGCTCCTAGATGCATTTCATCTGATACCCACATATATAACTTATATGTTATTGTTATTTCATCTGTTTGATTTGCTGCTATTTTATTTACCCAGATTTTTTTACCATTTTCAAAATCAGAATACTTTCCTGCAGCAATTACTTCTTGTTCTTCTCCATCTGGTAATTGTTCAGTTAACCTAAACCTTATGAACTCATCTGGTATTCTTGTATTTCTTCCTTCTGGTTTTTCTCCCCATTTAATTACTATTTCATACCAGATTGGTTTTGTATATGTATTCTTTCCTTCGATGGTAAACTCAAATACTTGACTTGGGTCATATGTATTTGTTGGCATTGCATTTGTTATCTTTATTGAAGAACTTCCTTCTTTATACTTCATATAAATATCTCCTGTTACTAGTTGTTGATTTTCTCCAACCTTAAAATAATTCCATAACGCATAGGTACCTGTTATGGTTAGAGTTAATACTAATAGGAATGCTCCTAAGATAACCCATTTTCTCTTTTTTAAATATTTGTTAGCCATATTATCATCCTCCTTACTTATTATATGGTCTCACTATTCTAATAATATTATAAGATAAATTAACGGACTTTTCAAGCCCTTTTGGAAAATAATTAAAAGACATAATAAAGATTAGTATTAATATACTACTTTACTATGTCTTAAACTATTATTTTCAGATAACTTTATATTATGTGATAAAGTTGATATACCCCCCCCATAGTTAACATATTGTATACATGTTTTGATGATACATTCAATATATTAGCCATGTTTGGTCAACTCCTCTCTACAATATAATATTACCATAATTTTCTAAATAATCAAGTATTTATTTTAATTTTTTTACTACTTTACATTTATTTGACAAAACTACTTGCTTCATAAACATTTTCCATTAAACTAATAACCGTCATTGGTCCAACGCCTCCAGGAACGGGAGTCATTAAACTAGATTTATCTATACAATCTGAACTAACATCTCCATAAAGTTTACCATCTACTCTATTAATTCCAACATCAATTATAATAGCATTATCTTTAACCATATCCTTAGTTATTAAATCTTTCTTACCTACTGCAACTATTAAAATATCAGCATTCTTTGTATAAGATTTTAAATCTTTTGTTTTAGAGTGACATAAAGTAACAGTTGCATTTTTATGTAACAATAAATGGAAAAGTGGAAGACCAACTAATTCACTTCTACCTACAATTACAACTCTTTTACCTATAACATCAATTTTATTATAATCAAGTAAAGTCATTACTCCTTTTGGAGTACATGGTATTAAAGAAGGTTCATTTTTAACTAACTTTAATAAATTTATATTAGTTAATCCATCTACATCTTTTAAAGAAGAAACACTATTTAAAACTTTATCTTTATCAATATTACTTGGAAGTGGTAGTTGAACAATTATTCCCGTTATATTGATATCTTTGTTTAATTCTTCTATCTCTTTAATCAAATCAGATGTAGTAATATCATCGAAGTGTAAATTCTTAAAATTATAACCTACTTCTTTAGCCATCTTTTCCTTTTGACCTACATAAACTTTACTTGCTGGATTATCACCAACACTTATTACTACTAAAGTTAACTTTGAAGATAACTTAGCTACTTTTTCTTTTAATAATTCCTTTCTTTCTAAACTTATTTTTTTACCATCAATTATTTTTTCATTCATAATTACGCATTTCCTTTCTTAATAATTTATAATTTGGTATAACTTTCTCTACTAATTTCCAAAAACTATTTGAATGATTTGGATAAACTAAATGAGATAACTCATGTGCTATTACATAATCTAAATATTTTATATCTTTTTTTATTAATTCTAAATTTAAAGTAACTCTTTTAGTTCTAACATTACATACTCCCCATCTTGTTTTCATACTTCTTATTGTTAAACTTGGATAAGGAATATTAGTTGGAAAAATATTATAAATTTTATCTAATTCTTCTTGAAAGATTACTTTAGCTTGTTTTAATAACCATTTATTTATATCATAATCTTTATTTATTAAAAGTCTTGATTCACTTAAGATGACATCTTTTGTATTTAAATAAACTATATCATAACTTTTACCTAAATAAGTAAAAGTTTCTTCTTGTTCTTTTTTTCTTTTTTGTCTATCTTTCATTCTTATAATTGCTTTTTGATTATCATTAATTAATTTTAATATTTCCTTATCTTTTGTATAATAATTAGTTGTAACATAGATATTTAAATTTTCATTTACTCTTAAATAAGTATTTTTATTAGTTTTTTTTCTAACTATTATTACTTCAAATTCTTGATTATCAATTACTACTTTCATATACCTCCCTTTTAATTATAACATAGAAATTAAAAAAGCAGGTATAAAAACCTACTTATTTACACATTTTGGACGATATCTATATTGAACTAGTTCACTTCCCTCAACTTTTGTATAACCTGCTGGCATTAAACTTTCTAAGATATAGTCTGTATAAACTGTTTCTCTTTCAATTGTTCTTGACCTATAATATGTTGCATTTCTTGTAACAGTTACTAAATCTCTATATTTATAAAAATTAACATTTTTATATTTTTTTCCATCTGTACATACTTTTTCTTTATAAGTACATGTAACTTTTCCTATTCCTGATGAAGTACATTTAAGGGCATTGTTATCCCAAGTACTTCTTTCAACTGTATATGTTTTATTTTTACAATTTTTAGTATAATATGCTTGTTTTTCAGTCCAAGCTTCAATTTCTCTTCCTTCTTTAGCTTCTGGTTGAACAGTCATCTTATTACTCCATTCTCCCATTTCAGTAACCTCAGTTGGTCTAATTTCATAAGCAACTTGTAAAGTATCACTTCCTTCAATTGGAGTAGTTGTCTCTTCACTCCATTCTCCAAATTTTAAAGTATCTTTATAACCTTTAACTAAAACTCTTGATTGTCTATCTAAACTATTATCTTCCTTATATTCTTCTGTCCAAACTCCAAATGGTTCACAGACAGGAACTGTACTTGGTTTATTATTACTACTGCTATTGTTATTATTATCTTCTGTTTCATCTTTAGAAACATATTCTTCTCCATTACAAGTTAAACAATTATATTTTAAATCATAATAATAAACTCTTTTTTCATCATTACTAGGACAATTTAAATATACTTCCATCATATAATCATTTTTATTCTTTGTAACACTTATATATGATGTATTATAACCACATACTTTAGAATCATAATCTAATAATTCTTTAATTACTCCTTTATCTATTAAATCTTTAACAGTTATAGTAACTTTATCTTTAGTATTTTTAGGAGCATTATTGTTTTTAAAGAAATAATCTTCTCCTAAACTTCTTAATTTATTAATATTATTATTAAATACTAATGAACTATCTACAACAACTTTATTAGTATTACTATTTTTATTATTATTTTTCTTTTTTAAGTTATTAGTTATATTAAAGAATAAAAACATTATTAAAATAAGTAATAAAACTATTAATACTATCTTAGTAATTAAATTCTTATTAAAAAATGGTTCTTTATCTCCTCCATTATTGTCATCATCAGAGTTTTCTTCTAAATAAGCATCATAATCAAATTCTTCTTCATCGGTATACATAATTATCCCCCTTACTTGGCTTATTATTATACTATAAACTTTACTTATTGTCAAATATTTCTTGTTATTTCACTAAAACTTACTACTTTTCTATTATCTTTTCTAATCTTTCTTTTTAAAGTATCATTTATATATTTAATTGCATCATTATCTTCTACTTTACTAAATATATTATACATTATCATATAATAATTACCTTGTAATTTATATAATTTTTGATATCTTAAATTACTTAACTTTTTAATATCTTCTTTCTTATTAATTTTTTTATCTATAATAATAAAGTAATCTTCATCATCATAATATTCTTGTCTTATTATTTCTTTATTTTTTAAATTACCACTTAAAATATAAAAATTTTCATCTTTAAGTTCGGCAATTGCATAATCAAATACAGTATAAACTCTTATATCTTCTAAATCATATTCATTTAGTTTATTTTCTAAGTAATCTCTTTTTATAATATAAACATAATATAAATTATTCATAATTACCCCCTATAATTATTTAATTTTTATCATATTCTTCTTTAAAACTTTGATATTTATTATTCTTTTTATAACCTAAACAACAATCTAGATTAATATTATCTAAAGCTTTAAAGATATTATAATCAATATTTGGATTAGTTTTCTTTAATTCTTTAATTAAGTTTTTAACTTCTAATCTTTTACTAGTATTATCAATATCATTTTTTATTTTTTCAGTAAATTTACAGGCACAGTTAAGGAATTTTAAGTTATTACTATTAGCCCAAGCAATAATATCTTCTTCTCTTATTAAATACATTGGTCTAATTAGTTCTAAACCAGGAAAATTTTCACTATGAAGTTTTGGCATCATGGTTTTAAGTTCTGCTCCATAAAACATTGATAAAAGAGTTGTTTCAATTACATCATCAAAGTGATGACCTAAAGCTATTTTATTACAACCAAGTTCTTTTGCTTTATTATAAAGACAGCCCCTCCTCATTCTAGCACATAAATAACAAGGACTTTTTTCTTCTTTTACAACAATTGAAAAAATATCACTTTCAAAAATTTCTATATTTAAGTTTAGAGTTTTAGCATTTTCTTTGATTAAATCAAGATTTTTTTTACTATATCCAGGATTCATTACAACAAAGTAAGCTTCGAATTTAAACTTACCATGTCTTATTAATTCTTCAATACACTTAGCCATTAAAAATGAATCTTTACCTCCGGATATACAAACCATTATTTTATCATTTTCTTTGATTAATTCATATTCAGAGACTCCTTTTACAAATCTTCCCCAGATTTCTTTTCGATATTTTTTAATGATACTTCTTTCAATTTCTTGATACTTCTCCATTTAACCACTTCCAAACGTAGTTAATTGTATCATACTTTATTTTTAATGTAAAGAAAAAGTAATATAATCATGGTTTTACTTTGTTAAGTATACTCCTGTAACTAATATAAAACTTAAAAAGACCCAAATAGTATTCTAATTTTTTAGGTCTTAAATTTTTTATCTTGTTTCAAGTTTTAACTTTTTACCTTTAAAAGCAATTGCCATTTTTATTACTTTATCATAATCTTTTAAACTTACATCATATTTCATTTCTTCTATTTGTTCAAATGCTTTCTCAATAGTTTTTTCAAAGTTACTATCATCTCTTACTAATTTAAACTCTATTATATAAGCTGGTATATCATTAACTTTGGGTTTTAAGATAACATCATATCTTCCATATCCCGATTCTCTATTACTTGTAACTTCATAATAAGTATTATCTACTCTAAGTAACCCCATTACAAATGCATGATAGAAAGCTTCTGATTCATAATTATTTGGGACATCAAGATAACTAAAAGTTTCAAGTACCATTTTCTCCAGTTTATCCTTAAATATATTAATTTCTTCACTTGTTAAATAATTAACCATGGTATTACCATTAAAATCATCTTTAAACCAACTAGTTGCCATTTCAAGTAAATTCTTTTTAACTTCTAAATTAGGTATTCGTAGAGTTACATTTTCCCCATCTCCAACTGAAGTAGTTGGAGTTAAATATCCCGTTAACAAAAATAAAGTCCAGACGGTATTAGGGTCACCTTCTAAATTTTTTAAATCCATATTCAAGTCTATATTAACATGTTCCTTATAACCTTTATCTAATATATCTTCAAACTCAGTAAGTAAGTTAGTTTTATCTTTAGCATTATAAATTAAATTCTTAAGTAAGCCAACTCCTCCGGTTTTAACCCAATAACTTTGTAATATGTGTTTAGGATTTTTTAAAAATTTTAAGATACTCCAAGGATTATAAATCTTTTCATCACCGAATAAATAACCATCATACCATTCTTCTACACCTTTAGGACTTAGACTATATTCTTGAAGTAAAATATCAACTTCCTGTTCTGTAAATCCAAAATAAGTAGAATACATACTATCAGTTATATTATATACTTCTATATTATTAGCATCACTAAATAAGTTTTCTTTACTTATTCTTGATATTCCAGTTATTACTCCTTTTCTTAAATTATTATTATCTTTAAATGTTGTTACAAATAATTGTTTAATAAATGTTATTATTTCATCATAGTACCCTTTTTCATATCCATATAAAATAGGGGCATCATATTCATCTAATAAAACTATTACTTGCAATCCATAATATTTACTTAAATCTCTAACTAAATATGATAAAGCATCTGCAAGTTGACTTTCTTCTTCCATTTTTATTATTTTATTGTAAAAATCGGAATTAATATCTGGATTATCTAATATAAACTTATACTTCTTATATAATTCTGACATTAAAGTTTTATATTTATCTATAAATTCTTGATATGTTTCTTTTTTTAATTCTTTTAAACTTAAAGATATAACTGGATATTTATTCATTTCTCGTAAGTATTTATCACCTTGTTCCATTATCTTAAGTCCATTAAATAAAGTATTATCTTTATAATCAAGATTAAAATAATAATCAAGCATAGACATATTTAATGTTTTACCAAATCTTCTTGGTCTTGGAAAACAAAGTACTTTTGATGTATCATCAATTAATTCTTTAATAAATAAAGTTTTATCAATATATAAACTATTACTTTCAATTATTTCTTTAAAATCATGAGTTCCGGTTGCAATTGGTTTATTAATCATTATAAAATCATCTCCTTTTACTACTTATAGTTTATCATATAAGTCTTATAAAGTAAATAATTTTAACTAATTAAAGTAAAAATTGTCTAAGGTTTTAACTTAAGTTCAATTTTTACTATATCAGCTTCTCCATTTTGTTTAAATAAGATGCTTTTCCATTCTTTTAATAATTTAATAGCAAAAGCAATTCTTTTAGCTTCAAGATATAAAGATTTCATATCATTATTTTCATATGATTCGATTATTTTTTCACTTGGAATATTCTTATTAGCAATTTCTAAAATTAAAAAACCAATCGAATCATCTCCATTTAATAATCTTTCTTTAATATCTAAATCATATTCAAATAATTCTAAAACTTTATCTTTAAAATCATCTGGATAATTATACATTTTATCACTTCCTTTACCGAATTGGTATCTTATCATATTTTTACTTAGTATGTCAAGTTATTTTAATCTTAAAGAGTTTAATAAAACAGTAAGACTACTTAAAGTCATTGCAATTCCTGCGAACATTGGAGTCATGGTAATATTAAAAGTTGCTAATAAACCACCTGCAATTGGTATCATACAAATATTATAAAAGAAAGATGCAAATAAGTTTTCTTTAATAATTTTTCTTGTTTTAAAACTTATTTTAAATAAAGTAATTATTTTCTTTAAATCATCATTTAATAAGATAACATCAGAAGAATTGGCTGCAATATCGGTTCCACTTCCAACTCCAACTCCAATTGTTGCTGTTTTTAAACTTGGAGCATCATTGATACCATCTCCAACCATCATAACTAATTTTTTATCAATAAGTAAGTCTTTTATTACTTTAGTTTTTTCACTTGGAAGACAAGATGCTATAACCTGCTTGATATTTAAACTATCAGCAATTATCTTGGCAGTATCCTTATTATCTCCTGTTAACATAATAACTTCTTTACCCATTTTCATAAGTTCTGTAACTACTTCACTACTTTCACTTCTTACAATATCTTTAACTCCAATTAAACCATAAATTTCTTTTTCAACTATTATATAAACAATTGAATTAGCATCCCTAGTAAGTTCTAATTCTTTATCTTGATATTTATTACCAAGTCTTAATTTTTTAAAGATTTTATTATTTCCAACTAAAATTCTTTTACCATCTATTTCTCCTTCTACTCCAATTCCTTCAATGGTTTTAAAGCTTTCTACTTCTAATTTTTCTAAATTATGTTCTTTCATATAATTAGTAAAAGTAAGAGCTATTGGATGATTAGAATTTGCTTCAATACTACCAATTAATTTAATTAAATCATTGTCACTTAAACTACTATAGTTATTAATACTTGCTATTTTTAAGTTACCATAAGTTAAAGTTCCAGTTTTATCAAAGATAACTGTATCAACCTTACTTGCTGTTTCTAGGATTTCACTAGTTTTAATTAAAATACCATTTTTAGCAGACTTTCCTAAAGAAACAACTATAGCAAGGGGCGTTGCTAAACCTAAAGCACATGGACAAGCAACTACTAAAACTGTTACAAAGCGAGTTAGGGCTAAACTAAAAGGATTACCAAGAATTAAATAACTAATTAAAGTAATAATAGCTATTAACATAACTATCGGAACAAAATAAGAACATATTTTATCAGCAATTCTTTCTGTCTTAGTCTTAGTATTGGTTGCTTCAACTACTAAATGAACAATCTCTGAAATAGTTGAATCTTTCCCAATTCTCTTAGCCTCATATTCTATATAACCATCAATGTTAATACTCCCAGCAACAACTTCCATTCCTGGATTTTTTCTAATAGGAAGAGCCTCTCCTGTTATAAATGCCTCAGCAAAATGAGATTCTCCTTTGGTAATTACTCCATCAACAGCAATTTTCATACCTGGTTTAGCAATTAAGATATCACCTTTTTTAACTTCATCAATTGTTATAACTTCTTCTTTATCTTTATTTTTTCTTAAAGCATCATTTGGAGTTATTTGAACTAATTCTTGAATTGCCTCTTTAGTCTTATTTTTACTTTTAGCATCAATCATTCTTCCTAATTTAACAAAGAAAATTATAATCGCAACACTTTCAAAATAAAGACTATTCATATATTCTAAATTATTATTTAAAACCATTATTAAACTATATAAAGAAAGTCCTAAACTAGATATAACTCCTAAAGTTACTAAAGTATCCATATTAGGACTTTTATGAATTAAATTCTTAAATCCACTTTTAAAGATATCAAATCCATATATTAAAAAAGGAATAACTAAAATTAATAAAGTAATTGGTTTATAAGAATCATTTATATTTGGTAAATTAAACATTGATGCCATAGAAATATATAAAACAATGATTGCTAAAGGAATAAAGAAATATAATATTTTAAAATTTTTTTCTTTTTCTTCTTTTTTCTCTTTAAATTCTCCTAAACTTTTAAAACCTGCTGCTGCAACAAATTTTTCTAAATCTTTAATACTAAGTTTATCTTCATATTCAATTAAAGCTTGTTGCATAACTAAATTAACATTAGCATTTATTACTCCATCTTGTTTATTTAAATATTTTTCTAAAGAACTAGCACAACCACTACAACTCATACCCTCTATTTCTAAAATTACTTTTTTCATTTTCTCACTTCCAATTAAATTATACTAAAAAAATGATTTTAGTCAAGAATTAAGAACATATTTCATTGAAAAAACTAGTTAAATACTAGTTTATTTACCACAACAATTTTTATATTTCTTTCCACTTCCACAAGGACATAAATCATTTCTTCCTATTTTCTTAGGTTTTCTTGATATAATATCATAATACTCATTTATACTATAACCATTATAAGCCCAACAATATATATATTTTTTATAACTCTTATAAAGTTCCATAATATTTTTTTCTAATTTCTTACTTATATCATAACCTTCTTCTTCTTTTAAGAACTCTATAAACTCACCTGTTAACCCTAAACTCTTAGCTTGAAAAATTAAAGATTGTATTAAATCTTCATCATCATCTAATTCATACATTTTATCTTCAAATTCAAGTGTTGTTTCTATTTTCTTAGTATCTACTTTAGCGTATTTATTAAATAACTTTTTAATTGTCATAAATCCTTCTAAATCTTTAATTTTAGCATCATTCCAAATATAATAATAATCACTAGTTTTAAAACAAAGTTCTAATTTATCAACTACCTTATCTAATTCTTTAATAGATAGATTAATATCATGATAATCATTTAATAATTCTTTTAATTTCTTCTTTTCTATAACTCCATTTATTTCAATATAAGTTAAAACTAAATAATGAATATCATCCTTTTCTAACATACTATTACCAAGTTTTTTAGCTAATATATCAAAATATTCATTAGGTATATATACTTCATCATTATAATTAAAGATAAAGAAATAACTCATAGAATCTAAATCTTTTATATCACTAAATGATTTACCTTTATATGTTAACAACGTAGTAATATCAAGTATATCAAAACTTTTAATAACTTTTTTAGCTTCCTTTAAAATAGCTTCAATTAAACTATTTATATTTTTAACATTATAGTTTTCTAATAATTCTTTATATTTATCTTTATCTATTACTTCAAGATAGGATTTTAAATTATTATCTTTAGGTTCTTTATTAAGTTTATTAAGTTTTATAAATGCTTCTTTATTTATATCTTTCCAACTTCTTCCATTATAAATCCACATCTTAACATCATCTTTATATTTATCAATTAGTTCAAATAATTCTTCTTTATTTTTTACTTTAATTTTTAATTCATCTAACATTTCTTTTATTTCTGAAACCGCATTTTCATATTTAAAAGCAATCATATAAACTATATATACTGAAAAATCTTTATTTTTTACAAAATAATTTTCTAATTCATCCATAAAATTCTGAATAAAATTTTCATATATAAATAATTCTTCTTCACTTAATATTTTATAATCATAACCATTCTTTTTATTAACTAATTTAAATTTTTCTACTGCTTCAAATATATCATCAAATTCATCTGTTATATTACCTAAAGCATAATATTTATCTTTATATATACTTATTCCTATTTCTTCACACAAAGAATCAATATCTTTATCATTAATATCATAATGATATTTATTAATAACAATATCTTTTAATAAATCAATAGGCATTAATCCATTAATTTCAAGATAAGTAATTAAAACTTTACTTAATTTACTTAAATCTAATTCTCTTTTCTTATTATTTTTCTTATATTCTTTATAAATATCTAATAATTCATTAGGTATAATTGCAAACTTATCTTTAAAAGTATACATAAAACCATATAAAGAAAAATCTCTATTATAATCATATATTTCATTTTTAATTAAGACTTTATCTAATAATTCAAATTCTTTTGATTTAATATCATTATTAATATATTCTTTAAAATATAAAGGTATATTTTTTTCTAAAAACTTAATAATATCCTTTCTATTTTTAATTTTATTTATAACATTAAGTTCTATACAAATAAATGAATAAATAATCATTAAATTTTGTTCTTCTAAACTTTCTAAGCATTCTTTTAAATTATAAGTAACTTCCCCATCTATTATAAAGGAATCTTTTCCCATTAATTCTACTAGTTTATATAAATTTACTAAATTATACTCCATATAAATCCTTTCTATTTAATAAAGGAAGCCCTAGGGCTTCCTTAATTCCTAAAGTATACCTATTACTTTTCATCAATCTTAGTTATCTTGATTGTGTAACCAAGAGGTACTAAGATTTTAAGTAAAGTACTAACTTGAGGAGATGTAATTGAATTCTCAATTCTAGCGATAGTCTCTCTAATGACATTAGCTTTATCAGCCATTTCTTGTTGAGTCATTTCATGAGCCTTTCTTAGTTGATGGAATTCATTTACAAATTCTTTTTCAAGTTCGTTTACCAAACTAGCGTTTGAACTTTCTTTTCTCTTCATATTTACCACCACCAAATAGATTGTACTATATTTAATTCATTTTTGCAAGTATTATTTATCACTTTTTTTAATTTTTTTATATTTTTTCTATCCAAATATGAAAAATATAACATTTTTACCTAGTTTATTCTTATATTTTTTCTTTAAAATATTCATTTTTTCTAAAGTTTCATACTCACTTTCACATATAATTTTTCCAAAACTTCCCCAAAGAGTAAAAGCTTCTAGATTAATTGAAACCATATTTTCATATTCATTTCCATCAATTAACCAATTATTATCATAAACATATGGACTATCTTCTGGATATTTTTCAAGATTATCTTTTTTAAAGATAATTGTTTGATCTCCAAAATCTTTACTTTCCGGGTCTAAATTAGTTTCTAAGATAATCGGATAATCTTCTTTATTAAAGTTTATTTTATGATAATCAATATCTTCATATTCAAAAAAACTTTCTACATTAATATCTTTACTAACTTCTTTAATTAAATCATGAATATTGTCATTAAAGACATTTTCTTTTAGTCTATAAGCAAAACCATCTTTATAATATTCTTTATCATAGTCTTTAGTATTAATATACTTATTTAAACTTTTACTAATACTATTAACAAATCTCATATTAATAATATCTTCTCCTCTTTCTCCTACAATAACTTCAATTCTTGACACTATTCCAATTCTTAAATATCTTCCCATTTTTCCTCCTCTTGAGATAAGTATAGCACACTAAAAATGGGGCTGTTACGAAATTAAATAATTAACTTCATATCAGCCTTTTTTAAAATAATATTGAAAAAAAGCCAAAGTTATA
>CANRDV010000045.1 GCA_947629475.1 uncultured Bacilli bacterium | reverse complement strand
GCAAATAATGCAGCATATTGGGAAGGAGCAATCGCATTAATGTATCCAAGCGATTATGGATTTGCGTCAGATAGTAGAAATTGGAGTACAAAAAGGTTACATTCTGATTATAGTACATATATAACAACGAATTGGTTGTTTAAAGAAGCCAACCATTCGTCTCACGAATGGTTCTTGTCGCCGTCTTCCAATTACTCTCTCGATGTCGCTTTCTGGTATTCGGATGGTTATGTTGACAACTATGACGCTAATGGCAGCTTCGGCGTCCGGCCAGTCCTTTATCTTAAATCCAATGTTGAAATAATAAATGGAGATGCAGATGGTTCTTCTTTAGAACCATACCAATTATCATATTAAAAAAATACTTGTTAATTCAAGTGTTTTTTATCTATATTAGCTATTTTATTAGCATTTGTAATTGTTAAGACAAACATGGTTATTAAAAAGATAACAAAGATTATAACAAAAATTATATTTCCAAGATAAAGTAGAACATCATAGAAACCATGTAAAATAATTGGAATTATAATACTTAAAATTATATATAATCTTTTTTTATTTGGATAAAACTTACTTAAAGTAAGATAATATCCCATAGAAGTTTGATAGCAAGCATGAGCAGGAATAGCAGTAAGTCCTCTTGTAATAGCAACATAAATATTATTATTAGGTAAAGTATAAAGAAGGTTTTCAAAACAAGCAAATCCTAAGGCTACAAAAACTGAATAAAGAATAATATCATAAAATTCATCATATTCTGGATTATTATAAGAGACAATATATATCATTATAAATTTAAATATTTCTTCGATTAAACTTACAAAAATAAATGAATAGATAAACATGTTTAAGTATTTATTACTTGTAATATTTTGATAATTAGGAATTAGATAATTATAAATAAGTGATATTACAATTACTAATAAGCCAGCTATTATACCACTTATAAATAATTTTTGAAGAAGTTTAATTGGTTCTTTATGAATATCTTTTTTATAGAAATAAATAGCAATTAAAATAATAGGTAAAATAGATAATAATAATATTAATATTTTCATAAATATGCTCCTTTTTATAATTTTATCATGAATTTTTAATAATATAAAGATAAAATAACATTATGTAAAATATAAATGTCGAATTTTGTCAATTAATAGTAAAATTTACAAAATAAGTAGACAAAAGTTTTACTTGCTTTTTTTTTGAATAAATGATAATATAAGAGTGAATTTGAGGGATTGTTATGAATTGTTTAATAACGGGTGCTAGTTTAGGAATAGGTGCTAAGTTGGCTATTCGAATGGCTAGTTTAAATTATAATTTATTTTTAACTTATTATTCTAATAAAAATTTAATAGAAAAAGTTAGAGAAGAAATAATAAGTAAATATAATGTCAAGTGTTATATCAAAAAATGTGATTTAGCAAGGGAAGATGATATTAAAGAATTGATACAAGAATTTAAAGATAAATTAGGTAAGTTAGATATTCTTGTTAATAATGCAGCAACTTATAATGATAATTTACTTGACAATAAAACAAAATTAGAGTTTATGAATGTTTTAGAAGTAAATGTTGTTGGAACTTTCTTAGTTACAAAATATGCTTTAGATATAATGAATAAAGAAGCTATAATTATTAATATGGCAAGTACTGATGGTATAGATACCTATAATATTTATAATCTTGACTATGCAGTTAGTAAAGCTGGTATTATTCAAATGACTAAGAGTTTAGCTTTAATTCTTGATAAAAAAGTTATAGCAATTGCTCCGAATTGGGTTGATACCGAATCAACCAGAAGTGCCGATAAAGAGTTTTTAGAGAAAGAACTAAAAAGGATTAATCAAAAGGAATTAATTAAAGTAGAAAAAGTTATAGATGTAATAATTGATAGTATAAATAATAAAGATATTGAAAGTGGAGAAGTGATTAGAATATATGAATAATGAATTAATTAAAAAAGTAGATTTAAAAATAAAAGATGAATTAGATAAGATTGATAAATTAGAAGAATATTATAGTTTAAAAGTCTTAGATGCTTTTAGAAAATTTCGAGTATCAGAAAGTGATTTTAGTGGTACAACAGGATATGGTTATAATGATGAAGGAAGGGACAAGATTGAAGATATTTTTGCTTATGTACTTGATAGTGAAAGTTCTTTAGTAAGAAGTCAATTTATATCAGGTACTCATGCTTTAACTGTTACTTTATTTGGTTTATTAAGACCAAATGATACTTTACTTTCTATAACTGGTAAACCTTATGATACGTTAGATGAAGTAATTGGGATAACTGATAATAAATCTTCTTTAAAGTCTTTTAATATTAACTATGAACAAATTGATTTAGTAAATGATGACTTTGATTATGAAAAAATAGAAAAAGCTTTAAAAAATAAAAAATATAAAGTTATTGAAATTCAAAGAAGTAAAGGATATTCAACAAGAAAAAGTATCGATATTAAAAAGATAAAAAAAGTAGTTAAACTTATAAAAGAAATTGATAGTTCAGTTATTATCATGGTTGATAATTGTTATTCTGAGTTAACGGAGTATGAAACTCCAACTGGGGTTGGATGTGATATTATGGTTGGTTCTTTGATTAAGAATTTAGGGGGAGGAATTGCTCCGAATGGTGCTTATGTTGCTGGGAAAAAAGAGTTAGTTGAATTAGTTGCCGAACGTTTAACTGTTCCAGGACAAGGTGCGGAAGTTGGACCTAGTTTAGGTATGAATAAATTAATTTTACAAGGATTATATCTTGCTCCAAGTGTTGTTGCAAGTAGTTTAAAAACAAATATTTTTGCCAGTGCTATGTTAGAAGAATTAGGTTATTCAGTTGAACCTAAATATAATGAAGGACACCCAGATATAGTTTTAAATATAACTTTTAATGAAGAAGGAAAATTAATAAAATTTATAAGAGGTATTCAAGAAATGAGTGCAATTGATAGTTATGTAACTGTTGAACCTACTGATATGCCAGGGTATGACTCCAAGATTATCATGGCAAGTGGCAGTTTTACTCAAGGAAGTAGTATTGAAATTTCCTGTGATGGACCAATCAGAGAACCATATATAGCATATCTTCAAGGTTCCCTAACTTATAAATATGGACGTCTTGCTGTTTTAAATGCTATTAGGAGTTTAAATGAAAAATAAAAAATTAAAAATAGTTTATGAAGATAAACATATTATTGTTGTTAATAAGGAACCTAAATTATTAACAGTTAGTACTATAAAAGAAAGAGAAGCAACTTTATATCATGAAGTAAGATTATACTTAAAAAGAAAAAATAAAAATAATAAAGTCTTTATCGTTCATAGACTTGACTATGATACATCTGGTTTAGTTTTATTTGCTAAAGATATTGAAACAAAAAACTATTTTCAAGAAAACTGGGATAAAGTTATTAGACGTTATATGGGAATAGTTGTTGGTAAAACAAAAGATAAAGATACTCTAAAGAATTATTTAATGGAAACCAAAACTAATTTAGTTTATGTTGTTCCTGATAAAAATGGTAAACTTGCAATTACAACATATTCTAAAGTTAAAGAAAATAATAACTATACTTTACTTGATATTGATATTAAAACCGGTAGAAAAAATCAAATTAGAGTTCAGTTAAACCATGCTGGTTTTCCTATTTTAGGTGATAAAAAATATAATCCTAAAGGACCAAACTCAGATAGAATGTACTTACATGCTTATTACTTAGAATTTATAAATCCTAAGACTAAAGAAACAATAAAACTAGAACTTGATGTACCAAATGAATTTTTAAAAATAATAAAATAAAATTTTATCCCCAATTTGGTGGATAATTTTTTAACAATATGGTATAATCATTAATAATGAAAGGGAAACATATGAATAATGATACAAAAATAATTTTAAAAAATATCTTAATAATAATTGCATTTGGAATAATTGTAATTCTTCTTGCTCACTTATTCTTCTTTTTATTACCAATTCTTTTAATTGCTTGGTTATTTTATATAATATATAAATATTTAAAGACTAATAATAAAGAAACTAAAAAAGATGATATTAAAGAAGCAGAAGTAGTCAAAGAACGATTTGATAAATAAAATAATGTAGGTGATAATGTGGAAAGATTTAAAATAACTAAAAGGGTAGGAGTATTGGGTTTTCTTGCCAATACTATACTTTTTTTCATGAAAATGATTTCAGGTATTATTTTTCAAAGTCAATCAATGATAGCTGATGGATTTAATAGTATTGGAGATGTATTTGCATCTTTAATGACTTTTATAGGTAATAAAATAGCAAGTGGTGAAAGTGATGATGACCATAACTTTGGACATGGTAAAGCTGAATATATCTTCTCAATGTTTATTAGTATGTCTATTTTAGTAATAGCAGTTAAACTTTTATATGATTCAGTTTTCTCTTTAATAAATGGTAATAAAGTTATCTTTTCAACTTATTTGTTAATAGTATCAATCTTAACGATAATAACTAAACTTATGTTATATCTTTATACTAAAAAAATGTATAAAAAAGAAAATAATATTTTAATAAAATCTAGTATGTTAGACCATCGCAATGATATGTTTTTAACAAGTGGTGTTTTAATATCAATTATATTTTCTTCATTTGGTATTTACTTTGTTGATAGTATAGTTGGTTTATTAATATCAGTTTGGTTTTTAATGTCTGGAGTAAAACTATTTAAAGAAAGTTATAATGTTTTAATGGATATATCTCTTCCTCTTGAAACTAAGAATAAAATAGTTAAAATGATATTTAAGCATAAAGATGTAATTAAAGTAAGTGATGTTAATTCTGTTTCAATTGGTTATAAATTTGTTATTATTTTAACTATAACTGTAGATGGTAATATGCCAACTTTTAAAAGTCATGAAATAGCAAGTGCTGTTGAACAAGAAATAAAAGATAATTTTGAAAATATAAAGGATGTATTTATTCATATTCATCCTGTTGAAATAAAAAAATAGAGACTACGTTTATATAGTCTCATTTTTTAGTTGCTTTTCTTTTCTTTAATATAATCGTTTATTATGTTTTCTACTTCAGAAGAAGGAAGTTCACTAATATCTGCGATTTCTTTTAAAGAAAGTTTATTTTGATTATACATATTAATAATCATTTCTTTTTTAGTTTTAGAAGTTGCTTCTTTAGTTGCCTCTTTAGTTACTCTTTCAGTCACTCTTTCTTCAATTTCTTCCTTTATTCCATTAAGTAACATTTCTTCATCTTTTTCAAAGTACTTAATAACCAAATCTTTATTACTACACATATCTTCTAACACCTTTTCAATCTCTGATTTTATTTCAGGATTCATGTTGACTTCGCTTATACATTTTTTAAATTCTTCTTCGCTTGTCATTGTAAGTGATGCAGCGATTAACGTTAAATCCCTTAGATAATTATCAGAGTCTACCCTTTCTTCAATGTTATTGTACCATAATTGATAAGCTTTTTCAATATCAATTTGTAAAATTTTATATTTATCTGTTAAGATATCCCCATAAATATTACGATACATATACTCATCTAATATCAACCCTCTATGATTTAGAGATGTATTATTAAAATTTACTAATATATTAACTGGTAAATTTTTATAAGTTTCTCCCTCAATCATTCCAATTGCTGACATATGACTAAAGTAAAAAGTATTTCTATTAATTACGGTTTCATAGTAATCATAATTAATATTCATTTCAAGCATTACTTTAGTATTAATTTTTTCATCTTTTTTTATTGTTACAACGATATCGCTTTCAGTTTTCTTTTCTCCTAATGTTGAATTAGAATTATAAGGATTTTGAATATCAATTGTACTTTCTGCTAATTTCTCATAAGGAACTCTAAGAATTTTAGATAATAACATAATTAAAATTCTTTTATGTTCGTTATTGCCAAACATAAATTTGAAGGCTTCGTCAAACGATAACCTAATTATCTCCCCTGGCTTTAGTCTTTTCTTTTTAGCAGCCATATTATTTTTAGTTTTTTCTTTTTCTTCTATCATTTTCTCCTCCATTTTATTTTATAAACTTTTTTTCACTAGTGATAAGTTAATGATAGCACATTAAAATACATTTGTAAACACCTTTTTAATATTTTTTTGAAACATTAATTTTAATAAAGTTTATACCTCTCATATATAATATACACGAAAAAATTCAAAATTTACACATTTTTATAAAATTATTTTTTTTCTTATTTTATAAGGATTTAAATATAAAAAAAGGTGAAGTTTTTTCACCTAATATTAAAATGATACTTATTTATTACTAAAACTTATTAATATTTTTGCTTACTTATTGGTTCAATATGCCAATCTTCTTTATATGAAGCATTTAAAAGAGGGAATGTTAAACCAAATCTTGATGCATTTTGATGAGCCCATCCCATACTTGGACAACTTTTATCAGTTCTGCCATATGGACATGGATAACCATTACTACCATAAAACTCTAAATCACTAGCAATTCCAAGACCATGAAGAGACCAACCCGGAGGAGCAGCCCTTCCTGGAGTCATAGTTCTATAATAATTTACTTGAGTTTGATAACTACGACATCCTTGCTCACTCATGGTTATCTTATAACCATTTTTTGAAGCCTCATCAATAAATGTTGTTAATCTATTATAAAAAAAATTATTATAACCAAACTTATTATTATAACCTTCCTTTAAAGGATTACTTGGACAATTAGTACCTGAATAAGTATTATAAACTCCAGCTACATAACCCTTATAGTAAAAAACTCCATTTTTAACATAGACACTATTTAAAGTCTTAGTACTATTTTCTTTTAGAAAATCATCTTTTTTATTATCAAGTTTAACAACTTTAACATCCTTTTTATCATTATTTAAAACATTTTCCATATATTTAATCATAGTATCTTCACTTATATCAGATTTATTAACACTCTCTTGAAGTCTTTTATATTCATTTATTATATCTTTTCTAGCATACATACTACATACACTATTCGGAGTATTAACTACCATATTCAAAGAATAAGCAAGAAAGAATATAACAATTGTATAAAAAACAGTTTTAATTTGTTTTATAATAAAATCAGTATTAACTTTTCGATTTTTAATTTTATTCCTAATAACTCTAATGAATATTAACTCTATGACAATAACTGGAATAATAGTCATCATAATACCTAAACTAAGTTTAAAATAATAAATAAAATTTAATAAACTAAGACTATTACAATTCATTAAAGGACCCCTTCTTCCTAAAAAATTAGCATTATTATATCAAAAAATTTCAAAATTGCAAGAAAAACTTGCCAAAAAGACTAATTTGTAGTATAATATGTAATCGTTTTAGGGGGAATGGTTAGATGGAAGAGTTAGTTAGAATGTATCAACTTACAAATGACAAAAAAATATTAGAAAAAATTATAAAGGGACTTGATGATATTGTAAATTATTTTTTAAAAAATAATAAACTTAATTTACCTAAAGAAGAAGTATATGACTATATAATCGAAGGAATAATTACAGCGTCTAAAAGTTATATGTTTTATGGAGTTTCTTTTAAAAGTTATGCTAATTTATGCGTAGGAAGAGTCTTTTTAAGACTTAATTCCAAATTTTTTAATGAAAATAAATTATATGAAAACTTCTTAGATATGTTAAGTATGATGGAAAAAAAGTATAAAAAAACTTTAAGTACTAATCCAGAATTACTAGATATTACTTTAGAAGAAATGGATGCTAATGGGTTACTTTATCCATATAATTATGATGATGCTAGAAAAATAATTTCTCAAATGTTAAGAACTTGTTATATTGACTTTAATACTAAAAATTTAACTGATGATATTAGAAAGATGGAAGAAGATATAGATTCAGATTATCTAAAAAGAATTATTAAATCAACTTTAACAAAAGCAGAATATGATTATATAACTTCTTATTATGGATTATTTAATAAATCTTCTGAAACCTTAGAAGAAATAGGAAAAAGATATAATATAAGTGGTGAAGCTGTTCGTCAAACAAAAGAAAATGCTTTAAAGAAATTAGGTTATATATTAAACCTTTATAATTCTTTAGAAACAAATTACTTTAATATTGATAAAGTAATTGAATTTTTAGAAGGTTTCTTATCATATCAAGAAATAACTTATCTATGTCATACCTTTGGAATATTCACATACTCTAAAAAAACTTATCAAGAACTAGGAAATTTATATCATGAAAGTCCAGAGACTATTGAAATTAAAGTAGGAATGATATTAGAAAAAATAACTTTCTTAATTAATCATTTAAATATCTGGTCAAAAGTTGAATTTAATAATTTATATCAATTATTAGAATCTAAATTTAATCCAGCAGAATTTAAAATCTTAAGACATTACTATGGTTTATTTGATACTTCTAAAAAATCTATATTAGAAATATCTGAATTATATTCAGTAGATACTAATTGTATTAATAAAATAGTTAAAATAATAAAATCAAAACTAAAAGAATTATTTAATAATCCATTAGTTAATAACTTTTTAAAAAATATTTTAAATACTGAAGAATATGAATCTTTATGTATTATTAATAATCCTGTTTTAGGAAAGAAATATTTTAAAAGTAAAACTATTGATAATATCATAGATATGGTTATAACTAAAATAAATATTCTTTATAAATATCAAGATTTAAATATAAATAAAGATTCTTTAAGAGAATATTTAAAAAATATTTTATCTGAAACAGAATTTAAAAATATCTCTACAAGATATGGTTTATTTAATACAACAAGAACAAGATTACCTATTGATAACTTATATAAAATATCAATAAATGATAAAAAAATATTAGAAATAATAGCTATATCTTTAAATATAGAAAATAATAAAGATAAAAGTATATAGGTGAATTATGACAAAGACAGATGAATTATTAGAATTAGTTTTAGAATATCAAAAAACTAAAAATATAATAATATTAAATAAAATAATAGAATTAAATAAGATAACAATTGATTGGTATTTAAAAAATACTAAATTAAATATATCTAAAGATGATTTATATAATTTAATAATTAGAGGATTAGAAAGTTCTATATCTAATTATAATAAAGATAAAAGTAATAATATAATTAGTTATATTTCATTAACAATAAGAAACTTTATATATAAAAATTCTATTTATATTGAAGAAGATAAAAATAGATTATTTACAAGTTTTTTAGAATATAAAGAAATAATTGAAACAAAATATGGTATTAAATTAGAAAAAGACTTTAGTATCTTTGATGATATTATTGATTTAATGATTGATGATAATATTATAAAAGAATCAAGTAAAGATATTAAAAAGAAATATTTATTACAATTACTTAAAGATTACTATGGTTCTTTAAAAATAATAAATGCTCCATCTAGTAACACTATTTTAAATTCTAATATTGAAATACCAAGTGATTTAAACTTTTTAAAATTAATAATTAATTCTACTTTAAATGACCAAGAATATGATTATTTAATATCTTACTATGGTTTATTTGGAAATAATCAAACTATGTTAACTGAGTTAAGTAAAAAATATCATGTATCTAAAGAAAATATTAGTAAAATAAAAAATAATGCTATTGAAAAACTAAAAATAATCTTAGAGTTTTATAATCAAAAACCAAATTGGAATATAAATATTAATAAATTAAAAGAATTATTACCTAAAATATTAACAAAAGAAGAATTAAATTGTTTACTTTCTTTTTATGGTTTATTTAATAATTCTAAAAAAACATATAAAGAATTAGAAAGTATTTATAAGTTAGATAGTAAAAAACTTTCTTTAATTGTTGATAAAGCTATAAATAAAATATTCTTATATATTGAATATCAAGATATAAATATTCCTTATACTAAAATAGAATTAGAAAATCTATTAAAACGTTATTTAACCAAAAATGAATATAAAATATTTATATCTTTCTATGTTCAAGAAAAATCTAAAGAAGAATATTTAAAAACACATCATATAACTAGAGATAGATTAAATGATATTTTATTAAGTATTAATAATAAAATAAAGAAATTATTTATCCAAGATTATAAATTATTTAACTTTTTAAAAACTATTTTAACTAAAGAAGAATTTGAATTATTATCTTTAAAATATGGTTTATTTGATAATAACAAAATAACTTTTAAAGAAATAGCTTCTAAATATAATATGAATTTAAGATTAGTTAATCAAATAATTAATATGGCTTTAGAAAAAATAAAAATTAAATTTAAATATCTAAATATTAATATTGATAAAAATTTAACTAAAGAAATATTTCAAAGTTTATTAACTAGTGAAGAATATATAAGTTTATGTCAAACTTATGGTATTTTTGGATATCAAGTATTAGATAGAAATAATATAAATGGAACTTGTCAGAAACTTGGATGTTGTAATATAAAATCATTTACTAAAGTTGCAACTTTATTAAATATTGAAAGTAATAAGAATAATAAACTATAAATAAAAGAATTTTTAAGTAAAAATATTCACGAAAAAGTACTTGCAATTAAGTAATATATTTGATAGAATATTAGTAGTTAACAAGGAAGTTTAAAATAGATTATTAATTTAAGTTAAGAGAGTTAGTGGTTGGTGTGAACTAATCTTATTAATAATTGAAGTTACATAAATGGAGTTAAATCGTTAATCGCGTTAAGATAATAAGTGTAAGTAATCATTACAGAAATAAGGTGGTACCACGGAATAGTTCGTCCTTAGTTTGTAATGATTTTTTAATTAAAGAGGAGGAGAATATGACTTTATTTGAAGAATTAAAATGGAGAGGACTTATTAAGGATATTACAAGTCCAGAGTTAGAAGAAAAGATTAATAAAGGGGGATTAACTTTTTATATAGGAACAGACCCTACTGCCGATAGTATGCATCTTGGACATTTATCTAGTTTCTTAATTTCTAAGAGATTAAAAGATGGGGGACATAATCCTATTTTACTTGTTGGGGGAGGAACGGGTTTAATTGGTGACCCAAGACCATCAAGTGAAAGAGATATGAAAGCGAAAGAAGATATTGAAAAGAATTTTCAAGGGTTAAAAGCGCAAGCAGAGAGACTATTTGGATTTGAAGTAGTTAATAATCTTGATTGGTATAAAGATATTAATATGATTGATTTCTTAAGAGACTATGGTAAGTATTTTACAGTTAATTATATGTTAGATAAAGATATTATCAGAAGAAGACTAGAGGGTGGTATTTCTTATACCGAATTTTCTTATATGATACTTCAAGCTTTAGATTTCTTACATTTACATAAAACAAGGGGATGTGACCTTCAAGTTGCAGGAAGTGACCAATGGGGAAATATTACTGCTGGAGTTGATTTAATAAAAAAAGCAACCGGAGATACAGTTTATGCTTTTACAATGCCACTTGTAACAGATAGTCGTGGTATGAAATTTGGTAAAAGTGAAGGAAATGCTCTTTGGCTTGATAAGAATAAAACTTCTTCATATGAATTATATCAATTCTTAGTAAATGTTGAAGATAGTATGGTAATTGATTATTTAAAGATTTATACTTTCTTATCAAAAGAAGAAATAGAAAAATACGCAGAAGTTAATAAAACAGAACCTCATTTAAGACTTGCTCACAAGAAACTTGCCGAAGAAGTAATTACTTTCTTACATGGACATGAAGAATACGAGAAAGCCCTTCATATAAGTGATGCTTTATTTAAAGGTAATATCAAAGAACTTTCTAAAGATGAACTTGAAGATGCATCAAAATCCATGGATAGTTATGATTTAGATAAGGATTTAGATTTAGTAAATCTATTAGTAGATTCTAATATAGTATCTAGTAAAAGAGAAGCAAGAGAGTTTATATCAAATAATTCTATATCAGTAAATGGTGATAAAGTAAATGATTTAGAATTCATAGTTAAAAAAGAAAATGCACTATATCAAGAATATACTATTATTAGAAAAGGTAAAAAGAAATACTATGTAATTAGACATAAATAAAGAGTTGAAATTTAAAATCAACTCTTTTATACATTTATTAAACTTAAACTATTTATGAAATCAAGTAAAGAATTTGTTACTTTATTAACAGGTAATTCTAACCAATTATTTTTAGCTTGATTAAGCATATTTTGAAATTCATGATTATTTAAAGTGTTATTTAAAACTTCATAAATTTGGTCAATATTATTAATAGTAAAAGATTTATCTTCAAATATTAATTTATTAATATATTGTAAGCATTTATTTTTATCAAAATCAGTTTGATTTATTAAAAAGTAAAAATCAAATATATCTTTATATCTAGTAGATGCAACTCGAAATTTTAATAATGATTTTAACTTTTCTACAAATATTTGCTCTTTTGAATTTGCAAGTAAAGAAACAGTATCATCAATTATATTTAAATCAAAATACATATTTTCTTGTTCTATATCTAAATCGTTGTGTATTCCTAAATCTATTTTGGCATTTAATTTATTATTATATTTATCTTCTAATTTTAAGAAAATTCTTTTGCCACTATATGATTGATGTTTTAATTCAGTAATACTTTTAATAGTTAATTTAATATCATTATCACTAAGTTTATTTATAAAAGAATAAATTGCTTCATCTTTTAAGGAATATTTAATAAAATCCATATCTAAGTCTTGAGTTGCTCTTCTTTTATCTTTAGAAAGTTGCATCATTACAACTCCACCTTTGATAGTTACATGGTAACTCATATTATTTTTACTAATTTTTAATAAAATAATATCTTGACAAACTTTAGATGTTGCATTAGCTTCACTATAACCAACTTTAACATATTTTTGTATTTCATCTTTTAAATTCATTAAAAAACCTCCTTCATAATTACTTCATATAAATGTTCAGTTGTAGGAAAAACACTAATATAATCAGCAATTTTTCCAATATCTAATTCATCTCTTATTTCTCTATAATTATTAATTATTTCTTTATAATAATCAAAACCAATAGAGTTTCTATTTCTAATTAATTCAATTAGCATTCTTTCTTTATCATATATGTTTATAGTTACCCCATCAACTTCAATTGTAGTTTTTCCTAATTCTAAATATTTTTTAAGACTATAAACAACTTTAATTCTATCATCTTTTATTTTGGTACTATCTTTTTCTAATGCAAGTACATTTTTATCAGGAATAACATCTGTAAGATTATGATAATAAAAAGCACTTTCTAAAGTAAAGATAGCATTAGGATATTTAAAGTTAATAATTTCTAAATAACTAGGATTTTTAGAGTCACTATAAATACCTCTTTCAATTTTGTAAAGTTCATTATTTTTAAGCATTATATCGATTGCCCTATAATGTCTATATTTTTTTTCTAATTCTTTATACGTATACAACATTTATACCACCAATATAATTGTAAGTTATTTTACCACATAAGTCAACCCAATGTGGTAAAATAACTTCAAAAATTATAAATTTATAAAAGAAAAGTAATCAGAATTTTAAACTGATTGCTTTTCTTTTTCATTATTACTAGACTTTTTAAGATTTTCTAAAGCATAGTCAATACATTGATTAATTAATTCGTTTCTACTCATATCAAGGTCGGTTGCTAATTGATCAAGTATTTCTATAGTATTGTATTTAATTCTAAGAGTAGTTTGTAAATACTCATCTTCCATTCGCCTTCTATGTGGTATAAATTCACTCATCTTTTTTTTCTCCTCTTTTTATATTTTAAAATAAAAATATATTTACTACTACTATAGTGTAATTGTTTTTAAAATATTTTTATATATTCAATTAAAGATATCTAAAAAATATTGATTATTTAATATTGACTTTTGATATCACTTTATGATATCATTTCGTTATAAAGAATAGTTGAAAGCATATTAAATGTAAATTATGTTTAAACTAATTGTAGAAAGGAAGTAGTATATATGAAAGATAACAAGAAAAAGGTAGTAATAACTTTAGTTGCTATAGTTGTATTAGTCTTAACAATAGGAGGTGCTTATGCTCTTTGGACATATTCTAATACCTTAGG
>CANRDV010000044.1 GCA_947629475.1 uncultured Bacilli bacterium | reverse complement strand
GCCTCAATAGCTCAGTTGGTTAGAGCACTTGACTGTTAATCAAGGGGTCCTAGGTTCAAGTCCTAGTTGAGGCGCCATTTTTTTTGGCCAGTTGGTGAAGTGGCTTAACACACCACCCTTTCACGGTGGCATTCACGGGTCCGAATCCCGTACTGGTCACCAAAATGATGTATAACTCTTGGATAAAGAGTTTTATTTTTGTCTAAAACACTTGATTTTGTTTCTATTTTGTACTATAATATTAATTTGTTTAAGGAGGTAATTAGGTTGAATGAGGATTTAATTTTAAATATTGAAACTATAAATAAAAAATATCAAGAAGAAATAAAGTCTTTAAAAGAAAAATTAAATAATAAATTTAATATTGATATATTAACTTTCATAATAATTTTAGCATTATCTAGTATATCTATATTTGGAGGAGTAAGTGTTTTTAAAGATTTTAATGTAATATCTATTTTAATTCAAGAAATACTAGATATAATTCCTATTTCTTTAGGAGTATATATTTGTGCAAGATTAGTAACAGCATTTATATATGGATTTAATAAGACTAATCAAACTAAAATAAAAAAATTAGAAAATAAAGTAAGAAAAAATAATAACTTATTACATCAAATGAAATTAACTAATACTAAAAATATAAATAAATTAGAGCAAGATAAGTACTTTATTAATGAAGATTTTAGTTATGATAATTTTTCTTTAGAAAGACCAAAAGTAAAAAAAATAGGTAGTATTAAAAGATAGAAAACTTGAAAATTTACTTGACAATACCATTTACTTATTCTAAAATATTAATAGAAGGGAAAGTGGGAAGTATGTATAAAGATGAATTTAATCTTACCAGTGACATGATTTTAGAGAAAAGTTTTAAGATAGATACAAGAGGTTATAGGTTGAAGGAAGTTGACCAGTTTTTAGATTTAATAATTGCGGATTATGAACATTTCTATACGATTATTAGAAATCTTGAAAAAGAAAAAGAAGATAATCTTGAGCAAATTATTAATTTAAAACAAGAAATTAGAAATCTAAAAACTAATGTTGAGATTGTTAAAGCATCTCCGACTAGTAGTGTACCTGGTGCTAATTTAGATGTTTTAAAGAGACTATCACGACTTGAAAAAGTTGTGTATGGTAATGAAGAAAAAGAAGAAGATAGTGAAGAATAAAAAATGCTTGGGCAAACGCTGCATACTAGTTATGTAGAGGAAAGTCCATGCTCACAATAACTGCGATGTTATTAGTGTTCGTGTTAGAGGAAAAAATAACTCTAAGTAGCATATGCTAACGGCTATGAAATAACCTAAGTTTTTAATATGGTTAGAGTAATTATAAAAGTGCTATAGTGATGAAGAATCTGGAAACGGAGGAAGTGGAACATAGTAAACCCCACGAGTGAGAAACCCAAATTTTGGTAGGGGAGTTAAGATGAGGGAACAAAACCAAATCTTGAATCGAAAGATAGATAAATGTTTGCCACCTATATGGTACAGAACATGGCTTATAAAGCATTTTTTATTAAATTAAATCTTTGAGGTGATTTATGAAAGAAATAGGAGAATATTTAAGGGAAGAAAGAAGAAAAAATAGTGTTAGTATAAATGAAGCCAGTGAGGATTTGGATATTAATCCATCACTTTTAGAAGCAATTGAAGATGGAAACTCTAAAGCTTTTAAAGACTTATTTGAATTAAAACAAATAGTTGGTGCTTATGCTAAATACTTAGGACTAGATGTAGAAAAAATACTTGATGAATTTAATGACTTTGTCTTTGAAAAAACTTCAAAGATATCATTAGATGATATTCGAAAAGTAAAAAACGAGGAAGAAAAAGTAAATCGAGTAGTATCTCCTTATACTAAAATAAAACATACAAGATATGATATAGCTCCAATTGTTTTACTTATTACTTTCTTACTATTTATTTCTTTGGTTGTTTATCTAGTTTTAAAAGTTGCAACTAAAGAGCCAACAATCAATAAAGAATTAATGGGAGGAGAAGTATATGAATTTACCAAATAAATTAACAATTACAAGAATTATTTTAACTATAGTAATAATTATTTTATGTTTATTTCCATTTTATAGTTTAGGAATTAATTTTCCTAAATTTAATATTTCCGGATTAGTTGTTGATTCAACTTATTTAATAGCAGGATTTATTTATATTGTGGCTGCTGTTACAGATTTTTTAGATGGACAAATTGCAAGAAGTAAGAATTTAGTAACTGATACCGGAAAATTACTTGATGCAATTGCTGATAAAGTTCTAGTTAATTCCGTACTTGTAATCTTCGCATGCAAGGGTTTTATTCCGGCAATTGTCCCTGTAATTTATATATTTAGAGATGAAATAGTTAATACTTTAAAAATGGATGCTTTAAAAAAAGGTAAGGTTGTGGCTGCTATTATGTCTGGAAAAATTAAAACGGCTAGTATGATGATAGGACTAGGACTTATGTTCTTTTATAACTTACCATTTGAACTATTTAACTTAAAAGTTGCTGATTTCTTAATTTATTTTGCAGTTGTAATGTCAATTGTTTCTTTAGTTGAATATTATAAAATGTGGAAAAAAATAAAATAAATTGCAAATAATATTGAAATTTAACATATATTATAGTAAAATACATTTAGGAGTTGAGATTATGTGGATTGATATATTACAAGTTTTTCTTGGCTTTGTTGTTGGAGCAGTTGTTGGTTTCTTTGTATCAAGGAAATTAATGATGAAGTATATGAAGAAAAATCCTCCAATTAATGAAGAAATGATAAAAGCTTTAATGAGTGGGATGGGGAGAACTCCAACTCAAAAACAAGTAAATCAAATGATGAAGCAAATGCAAAAGTATATGTAAATTGGAAAAGAGATAATAATAGTAATCTTATTTCAAGAAAGTAATTGGCTGATGGAAAATTACAATAAGACCTATTTGTCTACTCTTTAGAGAACCTAATCAGTTCCGGGGAGACTCGTTAAATCAATAAGTTAAAGAAAGGATGGTACCGTGCTTTGCACTCCTTACCAATCTTTTTTTATATAAAGGAGAATATATGAAAGAATATTTTACAGAAGAAGAAATTTTAAATTTAAAAAATAATAAGGACTTACTTGAAAAAAGTTTAGATTTAATTTTAAAACTTTTTAATGATAAGACTGATAAGGAAGGAATACCTTATATTGTTCATTTAATGATGGTTTATAAGGGAGTCTCCTCGTATAACGAGAAGATAATTGCCTTACTTCATGATGTATTGGAAGATACCAAGGTTACGGATGCTGATTTAAGGTATTTAGGTTATAATGATGAAATAATTAAACCACTTATTTACTTAACTAAGAAAAAAGGTGAATATTATTCCGATTATATAGAGAGAATAATAATGAGTCATGATATTCATGTTTATAATGTTAAATTATCAGATTTAAAACATAATATGAATATAAATAGAATAAAAAATCCAAGTGTAAATGATTATGAAAGAATAACTAAAAGATATAAAGTGGCTTATGAAAAATTAATAAATGCAGTAGAAAACTTAAAAGGAGAGGATGAAAAATGTTAGATATTAAATTTGTAAGAGAAAACAAGGATATAGTTAAAGAAAATATTAAAAAGAAATTTCAAGATGAAAAGTTAGAATTAGTTGATAAGGTTATTGAGTTTGATAAAGAGGTTAGAGAACTTAAGAAAAATGGCGATGACCTTCGTAGTGAAAGAAAGAAGATAAGCGATAAGATAGGCTTATTATTTAAGGAAGGTAAGAAAGAAGAAGCAGAAAGTGCTAAGAAGGAAGTCGTTGCAATTAATGAAAAATTAGTTTCTATGGAAGAAAGAGAAACGGAACTTAATCAGGAAATTAAGAAAATGATGATGGTTATTCCGAATATCATTGACGAGAGTGTTCCAATTGGTAAAGATGATACAGAAAATGTTGAAATGGAAAGATTTGGAGAGCCAGTTGTGCCTAACTATGAAATTCCATATCATGCTGATATCTTAGAAAAATATAATGGACTAGATAAAGATGCCAGTGGCAGAACAAGTGGAAATGGTTTTTATTTCTTAGTTGGTGATATGGCAAGACTTCATAGTGCAATGTTATCTTATGCAAGAGATTTCATGATTAATAAAGGATTTACTTATTGTATTCCACCATTCATGATTCGAAGTGATGTTGTAACCGGAGTAATGTCATTTAAAGAAATGGATGCGATGATGTATAAAATTGAAGGAGAAGATTTATTCTTAATTGGTACAAGTGAGCATTCTATGATTGGAAGATTTAAAGACCAAATCGTAAAAGAAGATAGTCTGCCAATTACTTTAACTTCTTATTCTCCTTGTTTTAGAAAAGAAGTTGGTGCTCATGGAATTGAAGAGAGAGGAGTATATAGAGTTCATCAGTTTGAAAAACAAGAAATGGTTGTTTTATGTAAACCAGAAGACTCAATGGATTGGTATGAAAAAATGTATGGGTTTACAGTTGAATTTTTTAGAAGTTTAGATGTTCCAGTTCGAACGCTTGAATGTTGTAGTGGAGACCTTGCTGATTTGAAAGTTAAGTCATGCGATGTTGAAGCATGGAGCCCAAGACAACAAAAGTACTTTGAGGTTGGTTCATGTTCAACTTTAGGAGATGCTCAAGCAAGACGTCTTGGTATTAGAACTAAAGGTGAAAAGGGTACTTACTTTGTCCATACCTTAAATAATACAGTTTTAGCAAGTCCAAGAGCCTTAATTGCTTATCTTGAAAATAATTATCAAGAAGATGGTAGTATCAAGATTGCCAAAGCATTAAGACCTTACATGGGTGGTATGGAAGTTATTAGACCAAAAGAAAAATAATTTGTATCTTTAAATAGAATTTGGATATATTAAGAAGGTAGACACTATCTTCTTTTTATGTAAAATTTCATTGAAATACTTGACATTTATGGTACTTATATTTTAAAATAATAGTAATGAATGTGCTAGAAAATAGGAGGTGCTTTATGGAGCAAGAGATTAGAGATTTAATTGAAAAAGGTGAAAAAATAGATGTTGAATTTAAAAGTGCGCAAGGTGGATTACCTAAAAATTTATATGAAACAGTAAGTGCATTTTCAAATACAGTAGGTGGCTATATTATTTTAGGAGTAAATGATAAAAAAGAAATTATTGGAATAAATCCATCTGATGTTAATAAATTAAAAAAAGAATTTACAATTAATTGTAATAATGAACAAATTGTTAATCCAACTATTTTTACTGAGTTAAAAGAAATTAAAATAGATGATAAAATAATTCTATATGTTTATATAGAAAAATCTAATAATATTCAAAAAACTAAAAATAAAGTTTTTATAAGAAATCATGAGGGAGATTTTAATATTACTGATAATTTAGATTTAATTCTTAGAATTTATAATCAAAAACATAAAATATATGACGAAGATAAAGTTTATCCAGATATTGATATAGAAAAAGATTTAAATCATGATTTGATTGAGAGAGCCAGAAAACTTGCCAATGTTAATGTTGGTCATAAAAAAACTCATCCATGGGTTAATATGACAGATTTAGAAATGCTAAAAAGTGCTGGTTTATACAAGGAAGATGAGGAAACAAAAAAAGAGGGTGTAACTTTAGCTGGAATTATGTTATTTGGATATGATAATGTAATTGCAAATGTTAACAAGTTTTGTAGAACTGATGCTATTTTAAGAATAGATGATTTAGATAGATATGATGATAGAGACTTTATTGAGACTAATCTTTTAGATATGTATGACAGATTATTAGATTTTATTGGGAAATATACTAAAGATAGATTTACTTTAAATTCTAAAAATATTAGAGTAAGTGCCATTGGTATAATTGCTAGAGAAATGGTACTAAATAGTTTAATGCATCGAGATATTACTGATGGACATTTTAGCAGAGTAATCATCTATGAAGATAAAATGATAATGGAAAACCCCAATTCATTTGCAACAATGGGAATAATGACAGTTCATAACTATATACCATTAGCAAAAAATCCAACATTAGCCAATTTTTTTAGGGAAATTGGCTATGCCGATGAACTTGGAAGTGGTGTAAGAAGAATAACGGAAAATTCAATTTTATATTCCGGCAAACCTCCAATTATAGAAGATAAAGAAATGTTTAGAATAACAATTCCTTTGAAAAGAGATAGACGGTATGATGAAGTAGAATTAAAAATGCTTGTTGAACAAGAGATGAGTGGGCAAAATTTAGAAAATGGCACTGTAAATGGCACTGTAAATGGCACTGTAAATGGCACTGTAAATTTAGAAAAAAAATCAAATTATGCGATAAAAAAGAGATTACTTGAACTTATAATAAATGATAACAATATTACTGTGAAAAAATTAGTAAATGATTTAAATAAGAGTGAACGTTCTATTAAAAGATATTTAAATGAATTAAAAGAGAATGGTTACATTGAACGAGTAGGTTCTGATAAAACAGGATACTGGAAAGTATTAAAGTAAAGGAGGAAATTTATGCCAACACTACATAATGAAGCTTTAGAGGGAAGTATAGCAAAAATAGTTTTAATGTCAGGAGACCCATTAAGAGCAAAATATATTGCAGAAAAATATTTAGAAAACTCTGAATTAGTAAATGATGTAAGAGGTATGTATGCTTATACTGGTTTTTATAAGGATACAAGAATAACAGTAATGGGACATGGAATTGGAATGCCTAGTATTGGAATTTATGCATATGAATTATTTAAGTTCTATGATGTTGATGTTATTATTCGAATGGGTTCTTGTGGTTCTCATAGTTCTTCTTATAAAGTAGGAGATACAATTCTTGCTAATAAAGTTAAAACTTTAAGCAATATAAGTAAACAAATACTTAATGAAGAAATATATGAACTTTCTATATATGAAAATATTAATGAAAAACTAAAAGAAAGTGCAAGAGACTTAAATATTGAACTAAAAGAAGCCTGTGTTACAACGTTTGATGTCTTTGATGTTTACTTTGATAATATTAGAAATAATAAAGACTTTGAAATAGCTGAAATGGAAGCTTTTGGATTATTTGCAATGGCTAAACTATTAAATAAACAATGTGCTTGTTTATTAACAGTTGTTGATGATATTTTCTCTGATAATGAAATTAGTAGTGAAGACCGTGAAAAGAAACTAGATGCAATGATTGAAATAGCATTAGATGCTACTTTAAAACTAAACTGAATGGATAATCCATTCTTTTTTCTTGCTAATAAATATTTAAAATGTTATAATCTAATTATGGAGAGAATTTATGAAGAAATTTATCGATAAATACAAAAAATGGAATCCTACGAAAGGTGTTAGATTATTACTCTTGTTTGTACCAATACTTACTATGTTTATAACTTTTAGAATTGATAATGACTTTTGGTTTTTAATTAAAACTGGAAATACTATTTTAGAAAAAGGATTTATTACTAAAGAATTATTTACTATTCATGCTAATCTTGCTTTTATTCCTCAACAATGGTTAACAGATATAATATTTCATTTACTATATTCAAATCTTGGTAATTATGGTATCTTTTTCTTCCTTATAATAATAAATATCTTAATTATCTATATTATGTATAAATTATGTTTACTTATAAGTAATAATAAAATAAAATTATCTTTATTAATAACAATTATAACTGATTTAATCTTACAAATATCTGTTTTTACAACTAGACCTCAAATATTTGATATCTTATTTCTTTTATTAGAACTTTATTTATTAGAACTATATATAAAAAAGAAAAAAAATAAATACTTAATACCTTTACCAATTATTTCACTTTTAATGATAAATTTACATGCTTCTATTTGGCCTATGACTTTAGTATTTCTGGTCCCTTATTTATTAGGAAGAATTAATTTAAAAATATTTATAAAAGAAGATTATAAAATATTACCAATTG
Organism: uncultured Bacilli bacterium; assembly: GCA_947629475.1. Lineage (GTDB taxonomy): Bacteria > Bacillota_I > Bacilli_A > RF39 > UBA660 > RUG591. The sequence goes on along the minus strand of CANRDV010000044.1, from coordinate 6,254 downwards.
TTATTACTTTAATTATTATGGTACTTATATCAATAATTAATCCTTATAAAATAGAAGCCATTAAATATTTCTTTAATTCCTATGGAATAGAAGCAATTAATAATAGTGTTGGAGAAATGAAACCTTTAACTATTACTAAAGGATTAATGGTATTTGTCTATATATTTTTAATATTATTATCATACTATTTTAATAGACGTGATAAAGTTAATTTAAGATATTTATTATTAATGCTTGGAACTTTATATTTATTATTAGAACACTATAAAGGTATGGTATTCTTTAGTGTTACAAGTATTTTATCTTTAAGTTATAATTTAAAAGATTATTTTAAAGAAGAAAAGAAAGATTATCTTAAAATAAAATATTTAAATATTATAGTTAGTATATTTATAATAGGTTTATTTACTATATTTCTTATTAATGTAAAAATAGAAAATGAAAGTGATAAAGCATTATCTAAAGTTTCTGATTATTTAGATAAAAATACAACTAAAGATATAAAACTTTATACTAATTATAATAATGGAAGTTATTTAGAATATCGAGGTTATAAAGTTTATTTAGACCCAAGAGCTGAGGTATTTATAAAGAAAAATAATAAGAAAGAAGATATACTAGAAGAATATTTTAATTTAGGAAGCGGAAGACTAGATTATCAAGAGTTTTTAGATAAATATAAATTTGATTATTTAATTGTTGATAATAGAGAATTATTATATATTAAAGTTAATAAGACAACCTATAAATTAGTATATGAAATATATGATAAAAAAGAAAAAATAAATTATCGAGTTTATAAGAGGGGGTAATATTATTAGAATTGGTATATTTGATTCAGGAATAGGAGGACTTAATGTTTTAAAAAGTATTTTAAAGAAATATCCGAATAATACTTATATTTATTTAGGAGATACAAAGAATCTTCCTTATGGAGAAAAGAGTAAGATAGAACTAGTTAAAATAGTTACAAAGATTATTAAGTTTTTTGAAGTAAAAAAAGTAGATTTAATTATTATTGCTTGTGGGACTGTTTCAGCAACTATTTATAATGATATAAAGAAGATTACTAGTATTCCAATTATAGATATTATTAGTCCAACAATTAAATATGTAAATAGTAAAGATTATCAAAAAATAGGAGTATTTGGAACTAGTAATACCATTAATAGTCATATCTTTAAAGAAAGATTAAATAAAAATGTTTTAGAAATTGCAACGAAAGAATTTGTTCCAATGATAGAAGAAAGAAGTATTAATCTTGATATTATTTATAAATATTTAGATAAAGTAAAAGAATGTGATTGTTTAGTATTAGGTTGTACCCATTATCCTTGTTTAAAGAAATATATAAATGATTATTTAGATATCAGGATAATTGATATGGGAGAAGTATTAAGTAATAGTTTAAATTTAAATAATAATAGTAAATTAGAGATAACACTTTATTTTACCAAACTTAGTTCTAATTTACTTTTAAATATAGATAATATAATTGCATTTAAGAAAAAAGTAGAAGGAGTTGATTTAGATGAAAGCAATTAAAAATGGAAAAATTATATTAAAGGATAGGATAGTTGAAGGAAAAGTACTTCTTTATTCGGATAAGATTTTAGGAATTTCTGATAATCTTCCTAAAGGATATGAAGTAATTGATGCTAAAGGTAATTATGTGTCACCTGGGTTAATTGATATTCATATTCATGGTTATTTAGGAAAAGATGTATGTGATATGAGTTATGATAGTATTAAAACAATTGCAAACGGGATAATGAAAAATGGAGTAACAAGTTTTTTACCAACAACGATGACCGTTTCTAAAGAGATAATCGAAGGTGCTTTAGAAGTATGTAGAGATTTAAAGGAAGAAAGTAAAACTTGGGATGGAGCTTGTGTTTTAGGAGTTCACTCGGAAGGACCATTTATAAGTCCTAAGAAGAAGGGGGCTCAAGATGAAAGATATATTTTAAAACCTGATGCAAGTTTTGTTAAAAAGTATCAAGATATTATTAAAATAATCACGATGGCTCCAGAAGAAGATAAAGATTTTAAAGCAATCGAAGAGATAAGGAGAGATACGGATGTTGTTATTTCGATGGGACACACGGATGCATCGTATGAAGTTGCGTATGAAGCAACTTCAAGAGGAGTTAGACATGCAACCCATACCTTTAATGCTATGAGTCCTTTGAATCAAAGAAATCCGGGAGTAGTCGGAGCTATCTTTAATTCTGAAGTTACATGTGAACTTATTGTTGATACGTTTCATATTCATCCAGCAATTTACAACATGATATATAAGTTAAAAGGTGATAAACTATGCTTTATCACGGATTGTCTTCCAGCCGGAGGATTGCCAGATGGGGAGTATACTTTAGGAGGCGAGAAGTTTATCTCGAAAGGAATTGAATGTAGACTTTTAGATGGAACGATTGCTGGGTCTATCTTAAAACTTAATCAAGGAGTATTTAATGTTTATAAGAATAGCGATATTCCTTTATATGAATGTGTTAACTGTGCATCCCTTAATCCGGCTCGTGCTATTCATGAAGATGCCAGAAAAGGTTCCATTGAAGTTGGAAAAGATGCTGATTTAGTAATATTTGATAATAATTTTAATGTTTTAAAAACCATAATTAAAGGAGAAATAAAATATGAAGTGTAAAGTTGAAGCCATTTTAGATAAAGATTTTGAACCTATTTCTTTAAAGATAAAAGAAATGAAAGAAAGAACTAAGGATAGGGGACAAGATATTGTAATTGCAGTTGAAAGGTCAAATAACTTAGTTTATGCTTATAAAACAAGAATTTTAGAGAGTGGAATTGATGATAAATTTAATTATGACTTTGTATCAAGAATTGTTAAGACAATCCTTTGGATAGCAGGTGGTTTTAAAATAATAATATCTGGTTCCAAAGAAGTATATGAAAAAATTAAAGAAGATTATAAAGTAGGGGGAGTAAGAGAATTTGATACAAACTTCATGGAAGGAGTTTATGAAAGAAAGTTCGAAGTTGTTTATACAGATTTAGAAAAAGCTCCAGAGACTTCCAAAACATCTATTTCAATTGGAAGACATTTAGAAGGAAGTCGAATTGGCTTTGATGCTGGTGGGTCTGATAGAAAAGTATCAGCCGTTAAAGATGGAAAAAGTGTTTATTCGGAAGAAGTTATTTGGGCTCCAAAATTAAATAGTAATCCTAAGTATCACTTTGATGAGATTTATCAAGCCTTTAAAACGGCTGCCGAAAAACTAGAGAAGGTTGATGCCATTGGTGTTTCAACTGCTGGTGTTTGTATTGATAATAAAATCATGGTAGCCTCTTTATTTATAAAAGTTTCCAAAGAAGACTTTGATAAATATGTAAAAACTATCTATTTAGATGCTGCTCATAAATTAAGTCAAGAATTAGGTTATCCAATTCCAATTCAAGTTGCAAATGATGGTGATGTTACAGCCCTTGCTGGAGCTATGAACTTAAATGTTAATTCTCTTTTAGGAATTGCGATGGGAACAAGTGAAGCCGGAGGTTATATAGATAATGAAGGAAATATAACTGGTTACTTAAATGAACTAGCCTTTGTACCAATTGATTTTAATAAAAATGCAATGGTTGATGAATGGTCAGGTGATTTTGGTTGTGGTGTTAAATATTTTTCGCAAGATGCCGTTATCAAACTTGCACCGGCTGCTAAAATTGAATTAGAAGAAAATTTAACTCCAGCAGAAAAATTAAAAGTTGTTCAAGATTTACTTAAAGAAAATAATATAGGAGCCAAGAAAATATATGAAACCATTGGAGTTTATTTAGGTTATGGAATAGCTTATTATCATGAATTTTATAATCTAGCCCATGTCTTATTAATGGGAAGAGTAACATCTGGTATGGGAGGAGAAATAATTACTGAGAAAGCCAGAGAAGTCTTAGAAAAAGAATTTCCTGAACTTAATATCCAAATTCACTTACCAGATGAGTCTTCAAGAAGAGTAGGTCAATCACTTGCTGCTGCTTCTCTTTTCGAGGTAGAGTAAAATGGAACTTATAAAATTAGGTAATAATACTTACTATATAAAGAATGTTAATAATATTGGAGTATTTAAAATAAATCAAAAAGACGTTTATTTAATAGATTCCGGAAATGATTCAGATGCTGGTAAGAAAGTATTAAAACTTTTAACAGAAAATAACTTAAATGTTGTAGGAATTATTTCAACTCATTCTCATGCTGACCATATCGGAGGAAATAAAGTAATCCAAGATAGAACTAATGCTAAAATTTATTCTTATGGAATGGAAATACCATTTATTAATTATCCTATTCTAGAGCCAACTATGTTATATGGAAGTAATCCCTTTAAAGACCTTCAAAATAAATTCTTAAAAGCTAAATCTTCTAATGCTCTTAATCTAGAGTTACCTCAAGGATTAGAATATTTTAATCTAAAAGGACATTCTTTAGATATGATAGGTTTAAAAACTAATGATGATGTTTACTTTCTTGCTGATAGTCTAGCATCATTTGATACAATTAATAAGTATCATATCTTTTATCTTTATGATTTAGAAGAATATTTAAATACTTTAGAATACTTAAAAACTTTAAATGGTAAATATTATGTTCTTTCGCATTCTGAATTATTAACTGATATTAAAGATTTAATTGAATTAAATAAAAAGAAGATAGAAGAAATAATAAATGTAATCTTAACTATCTTAGAAAAACCAAATACATTTGATGAATTATTAACTAATATCTTTAATCATTATAATTTAGTTTTAAACTTAAACCAATATGTTTTAGTAGGAAGTACTATTAAATCTTATTTAACTTATTTATTAAATCAAAATAAAATAACTTATCTTTTTCAAGATAATAAAATGTTATGGAAAAAACTAGTCTTATAAAAGAACTAGTTTTTCTATATTTCACGATATAAATCTTTATTTTTAAAAGGATTTTTAGGGTCAATTCTATCAGTAAACAAAATTCCATCTAAATGGTCAAGTTCATGTTGAAAAGCAATTGCTAACTCTTCTCGGGCTCTAATTCTAATCTTATTTCCATCTTGGTCATAACCTTCAACTGTTACTCTAGCATATCTTGGAACAATTCCACAAACTTCCCGGTTAACAGATAAACAACCTTCACCTTCACCTACATAAATCATTTCTTCTGAATTACTAACTAATTTTGGATTAAAAATAACATAATTATCAAATTTACCTTCTTCATATTCATGAACAACAACAAAGAATCTTTCTTTAATTCCAAGTTGGATAGCGGCAAGCCCCATTCCAGGTCTTAAATCATACTTTTCTGCAAGTTCATCTATCTGACTATCAGTTAAAAATTCAATTATATCCTGAACTAGTTTTTTTCTTTCATCACTTATTGGAAATTTAACATCTAAACTTTTTTCTCTTAATATTTTTTCTTTTTCATCTAAGACATCACTCATTTTTAACATACCATCACCACTCGCGTATAATTCTATCACAAAACTCTTAAAAAGTAAAGAAAAAGGAAGATTTTTTATCTTCCCCATCTAGTACCAATAATTATAACTAATAAAATGAATAATACAATGATAATAGCATAATTAGAGTTATTATTATATCCATAATTTGGATAAATGTATCCTACGTTTCCTCCACCACAACCAGAGTTACCGTATCCATATCCATAGTTTGGATAACCACCGTAATACATAATATACCTCCTTTATTACCTACTAATAGTTTACGTAATAAAAGAAAATTTGTTATTATATATGACTAGATAATTCAATAATTAAATCCATATTATCATCTTTAGCTATCTTATTTTTATGAATTTCTCCACATTTTAAACACTTATAAATTATTTTATAAGTATCTTTATATTTTTCTATTCCAATAGGTTCCATTAATCCTAAACAGTTATTTTTTCTATCACCTGGGTTTATATCTACATGTTTAGAATATAAACAATTAGGACAATGGTCTCTTGCTGTATAATTAAGTTTACTAACTTTATATCCACAATTAGAACAGATAAACTCTTCATCAATCATATTAAATCTTTTCATATCAATCACAATATAATTATATAATAATGTAAAATATCATGTCAAGTATAAAAAAATTTAAAATAAGTACTTGATTATTTAGAAATTTATCTTGAGTTTTACAGTCAAAATGAGGAAACCCTTATGTAGTATGGATTTGCTCATTTTTTCTACCTTGTGTAAAAGTTAGTATTTCAACAAATT
>CANRDV010000043.1 GCA_947629475.1 uncultured Bacilli bacterium | reverse complement strand
ATAGAGATTTATTTCATAAGTAAATATAAGATTTTTAATATACTAAATTACCAACACTGTGCAATTAGGGATTTTTTATTTAATTATTAAATTAAACTAAAAAATACATATAAAATCTTTAGGAATTGCTTCAAATCTTATTTCCTTTCACAACTAATTTATTGGACTATAATATTTTTAACAATTGATTTAACTTTTCCTTCTGACACACCACATATTTCAGCAATAGTTTCTAAAGGTAAATGTTTTTTATAAGAGTTAAGTATTATTTCTCGTTGATTTTCTTCTCTACCTTCAGCTATTCCTTCAGCTTTACCTTCAACTCTTCCCTCTTCCTTAAAAGATTCAATGGCTTCACTTTTGGCAAATGCTATTAACTTTTCAAGTTCTTTCTTTGGGTCTACTTCTACATCTGGAATTGCTTCAAATCTTATTTCCTTTCTTTGCATCTTTTTTATCTCCTTTCACAACTAATTTATTGGACTATAGTATTTTTTAACAATTGATTTAACTTTTCCTTCTGACACACCACATATTTCAGCAATAGTTTCTAAAGGTAAATGTTTTTTATAAGAGTTAAGTATTATTTCTCGTTGATTTTCTTCTCTACCTTCAGCTATTCCTTCAGCTTTACCTTCAACTCTTCCCTCTTCCTTAAAAGATTCAATGGCTTCACTTTTGGCAAATGCTATTAACTTTTCAAGTTCTTTCTTTGGGTCTACTTCTACATCTGGAATTGCTTCAAATCTTATTTCCTTTCTTTGCATCTTTTTTATCTCCTTTCTTAACATACTCTTTACTGTATCATCAATATTAAATTGATTGATACACTTATAAGCTTCTTCTATTTTATTGGTTAGAAGCAAAGCACTTAAAAGAATTAACTCCTTTTCGTCTTCGTTTCTTTCTTGATACTTATCATTATACCATTTCTTGTAACCTTTGACAAGATTAATATTATACATTTCTATATCATCTGAAAATTCATCATTATTTATAAAGTCAGACATTGTATAACGAGTCTTAATTTTATTACACCTACTATTAATAGAAAAAGTATTTAAATTAAATAAAATTACTTTTTTTACATTACTATAAGGTTCTCCTTCCTTTAACTGAGTTGCATAAGTCTTACAAAGATAATAAAAATTTTTCCTCAAAGCTTTCTTTCTTCGGCTATCTAACTTATCCTCTGTTTTTAAATCTTTCCAAACTCCCTTATTATTAAGTAAATAATTAACGACATTTGTTAATCTGTTAAATTCAACAATTAAGATATAATTTCCACTTGCTGTTTTTACTTCTAAAACAACATCTCTAATTGTATCTTTTTCAAATATAAACTCATTTACATTTTCTAATTTAAGAAAATTAACATTATCACTTCCTAAATCTTTATAAGGAATTTTCATCAAAATCGAAACTAAAAATCTTGTTAATTCAATTTTCTTAGGATTTCCAAACAATATCTTAGCTGGTTTATCTTTAATAATTGTAATAATTTCATCATCTTTTAATTTATTAACTTCTTGTTTTAAATTGACCATAACTCCTCCTTCACTAAACACTATAACATAAGATACAAAATGTGTCAAACATAGCAAATTCAAGAATTGAAGAGAAATTATTTCTAAATTCTAAAATTAGAAAAAAAATAGACTCAATTTATATAAATTCAATGAAAAAGGAAAGCAAATTAACTAAATTAAGCAAAATTTAAAGCCAATTTTTAAATCTTTGCCCCCATTATACGATAATAAAAAAGTATTAGTTATAAAGGTTATTCTCCTTAATATAATCTAATACTTTTAACTCTAAATAAGAAGTATCAAGAGTACTTCTTGCTAAAGTTGAAGAACCAAGAAAACTTTTATCGATTACTAAAAATGAACTCTTATATTCTTGATAATAACTATCTATTACCTTAAAAACATCTATATCATTTCTAGGAATTACAATTATAGTATAATTTTTAAGTATTTCTTGATATTCAACAAAAGTCTTTAATCTAAGTAATAAATCAGCTCCGATTATAATACTATCTATCTTTTTTATCTTTCTTATTTTTTCTAATACATAATAATTAAATAATCCATCTTTACTATAATCATATATATTTAATACTTCCATCTTACTTTTCTTAACTAAGTTTAGCATTTCTATTCTCTTATCAATACTTACTAAATTAGTTTTATTACTATTAACAGGTATTAAATAAATATAATTAATATATTTTTCTAATAAATATTTACAAATATTAATATGAGCTTTTGTTACCGGATTAAAAGACCCTACATATAAACTTTTCATAATCAGAACAAAAAAAGATACTACTTGGCATCTTTACTTATTATTTCTTCTTTCTTATAATATCCACATTTTGGACAAACTCTATGAGGTTTAATCATTTCCCCACAGTTTGGACAAGAAGTAACAGTTTTTGCTGTTAAAGCATTGTGAGCTCTTCGCATTCTTTTTCTTGTTTTAGAAACTTTTCTAAATGGTACAGCCATCTTTTACCACTCCTTTCTTATTCTTCAAAGAAATCTTTAAATGGATTATTTAATTGGTGAACTTCCTCTTCATTGTAAATGTCTTTATATCTTTTTTTTAAGACATCTGTATCACTAGTTGTATACCTAATCGGAATTTCCAATACAATATAATGCCATAAAAATTCAATTAAATCAAGTGTTTTTAGTGAATTTTCTAAAATTTCTTCAATTTCTATTGTAAATTTATAGGGAACAGGCTCCGAAGTAATCGCATCAGTTAAAATCATTTCCCCTAAAACATTTAAATTTACTTCATTATCTCCTTCATAATTTTTAAATATTTTTCCATCAACTTTAACATTATCAAGTTTTAAAATATCTGTATTTTTAAGATAATCTTGATTATAACTTAGAGATTCAGAAATCATAATCTTATCTTTATAATTTAAATCTAATAAATTAATCTCCATCTCATCACCTGTTTTTATATTATACTATATTTTTTCTTATTTAGCAACCACTTGGTAAAGTAAAAGTATCAGTTTTAAATACTTCACGACTATTTTTAGTACACTTTAAATAAGAATTAATTGGTTTATTTGTAGAATCTAATCTAACATAACCATCACAATCAATACTATCATTAATTCTTTTTAAGTTTAAATCATCTAAACAAAGATATTTACCACTTGCATCACTTCGGTATTTAGAACTTGGAATTGTCTTAGCATATTCCATCATCATATCTAAATAAGTTTCATATTCTTTATTTGAATTACTACTTGCTAAATTACTTAAACCTGGTACTACTAAAAGTAAAACTATAGCTAAAAGTGCCATTACTCCTAATAATTCAACCATTGTAAAACCTTTTTTATTCATCATATTCCCTCTTTATCCTTTTATAATCTATCTGCAAACTTTCTCTAAGCTTTACTTTATCCATTTTGCTTTCATATTCTTTTAGATATTCAGCATATAACTCATAATTTTTTAAAATATTAAGTAAAACATATTCTTTAACTTCTATCTGTTTTTCTATATAATTAGTTTGAAAATATTTAATACCTAAATCTGGTTTATCTAATTTAATATAAATTTTTAAAATAGTCTCACTAAAATCATTTATTAACTCTTCACAATTATATTCTCTAGTATATTCATGTTTCTTTTCATGTTCTTTTAGTTTTACATTTGTATTCTGAATCTCCTCATCAAGTAGACTAATAGCATCTTCTAACATAACTTTATTCTTTAAATTATCAATGAAAAATCCATAAAAAGCATCACTCCATCCATAAGGGTCTTTATCTACTTTTAATAATTTTACAATAAAAGTTAAATCATCTTTTGAATAAGCACCTGCAAACTTTCTTTTCATAATCATATCTAAGAAATTATCTTGGCTAATTCCAATTGCTCTAAAGGTTTCCCAATTAGTAAATGTTAAACTACAACTACCATAACTTAATATTTTGAATATTGCACCTAACATATTCGTTGCTAATATCCCTTCATTTGTACTTGGCTCAAAGGTATTTAAATCTTTTATAAATTTTTTAACCTTAAATCTCCACCCACTTCTTTCCTTTTTAGGGATAACTCTATTAGGACTTGCATATAAACCTTGATTAGCACAACTAAGAAAATAATCTATTTCCCCCTTTAAAGTCATTATATCTTGAACTGTTTCTTTATCTTTTGGTTTCTTTTCTTCATTAATATCATTAAGATACTTATCTATCTCATATTCTTCTTTAACTTTTTTAGGTATCCTTTTATATAATTCTATTATAATACTATCTTTTTCTTTCATATTATATTTTTTTAAACATTCTCTAACTTCTGCTACTTTCATTCTTTTACTACCTCCAAATTAAACCCCGTTTTATCCTTAAACTCTTTTTTTATACTATCAAGATTATTTAATTCTATTACTTTAACTATAACATTATTTTCATTTGCTATAAAAGATGGATTCTTAACTTTTACTAAATTATATTTCTTTAATAATTCATCTAATAAACTAAATATCATATTTATATTAGGACTTTTATTAAGTTCTATTTTATAACCTATATCATTTTCTATTATTTTTAAATCATCAAGATATTTTAAACCTATTTCATAAGTAATAAATGCTAAAACAAAGTTACCATTTTTTAAACTCTTTTTATAAGGTTTATCAGGCTTTTCTTTAAAATAATTATCTATATAACTAAGAGCCATATTCTGTTCTAGTTTCTCTCCTTTTATAAGGCTTACTATATTATCTTTTTTATCTGTTAGTATTAATTCTACTTTATAACCTATTCTCTCTTCAATTAAATCTTCCTTATTTTCATATTGATATACTTTAACTCTAAATTTATCTTCAAGAGGTAAATAAGATATTTTATCAACATTAGAATACCCCAATACTTCCTTAATAACATTTTCACAGGCAAGGTTATTAATATTATCATTTTTTAATATTCTAACTCCTATTTCTTCATAGATACTATCTGATATATTATCAAACTGAGAGTCAATAACTCTTGGAAAATCAAAAGTTAATACAACTTCTTTATTATCTAAATAATAACTTATTTTCTTATAATCATAATCTTTAAATCTTTCTTTGATTATTTCTTCTAATTCTTGAGAAGTTATTTCTTTATTAGTTTTTTCTAGAATATCTAATTCATTTGCGGGTTTAAAAAGAAAGAAACATCTCGTATCTTGAATAAAGTAAATTGAATTAATTAATTCTTTGGTAAATTCTTCTATTTCAGATTCATTTGGAATTCTTGCTAAATATAAATAAGTTAAGTCTTCTTTAGTAAATAATCTATTTTTATAATATTCATTTAAAAAGTCATAAAAATCTTTTAAATTTTTATCTCCTCCATATAAGTATTCTAACTTAGTATCAATTTGTTTGCGAGGATTTTTTATTTCTAAATCGAGTTTTTCTCTGATACTTGGAGCATAGATATTAAATTCATGAGAGATTTCTTTAGCAAACTTAGTAATTGTCTCTCTATCACCATGACCTAGAATAATTGATTTAGGTTTTAAACTTTGAAATAAAGAAATTATTTCTTGTTTGTCAGCATGGGCAGATAATCCAACTTTTTTTATATCACATAAGACATCATAAACTTTATCATTTAGTTTTATTTTCCTGTCGCTTGGCTTTTCATCTAATAATTTAAGTAACATACTACCATTGGACTCTTCATCTTGATAACCGGTTAGGATAATTGCGTTTTTACTATCTGTAACAATACCTGATGCGTAGTATTCACTCATACCACCGGATAACATTCCACTTGAGGCTACTATTATCATAGGTTCATTACTATTTAAAATTTTCTCCCGCATGTTAGTATCAACTTTTTCAATCTCATCAGTATAGAAAGCTTCTCCCCCTTTTAAAATTCTTTTTCCTAAGCTTTCTTTTAAAAATAGAGGATTATTCAAGAAAACACTATTAATATTTCGAACCATTCCGTCAACATAAACTTTAACCTTTGGTAGTTGTTTTTTGTTAAAAGCTCTTTTTAATATAAGCAAGACTTCTTGACTTCTTCCAAGAGCAAAAACTGGTATTAAAACTTTTCCCCCTTTATTTATTATCTCTTTTGTATAATTAATCAAGTTTTCTTCCTCGGCTTCCCGATTGGAATGTAATCTATCTCCATAGGTTGCTTCGCTTATAACAATATCAGGTCTTAATCTTGGTATTTTCATTCCTGAGACAGTTAAAGCATTAGTTAAAGAAAAATCTCCGGTATAAAAAACGCTTCCTTCTTTGGCTTTTATATAAATTGCACTGGCACCGGCAATATGACCTGCCATATAAAAAGTTATGGTAATGGTATCAGTTAATTTTATTTCTTGTTGATAAGGTATAATTCTTACCTGATTAAACATTTTATCAACTTTAGTCTCATCGAATAAAGGAATTTCTCCTTCATTAAAATTCATAATTTTTAAAGAATCTGCTAATAATACATGAGCAAGTTCCTTGGTCATTTTATTCATATAAATAGGAGCATTAGGATATTCATAACTAATTAAAGGAAGAGAACCTATATGGTCCATATGGGCATGCGAAATTAAGATAGCATCTACTCCTCCTAATTCTTTAATGGTATTAAAATCCGGTAATTTATCTTTATTGTTTTTTTGTCTAATTCCCGAATCAAGTAATATTTTATAGTTATCTAATTCTATTAAAATAGAACTGGCTCCAACTTCTAAGGCTCCTCCTAAATAAACTAATCTCATATCTTCCTCCGAATAACTTTTCTAGTTCTATTTTAGCATAAAGGGTTTATAAAGTAAAGAAAAAAGACAAATATGAAATTTATCTTTTAGAAAACTTACAACCACAATAATCTTGACGATATAAATTATATTCATGTGATAAAACAATACTTCTTTTATATCCTTCTTTCTTTTTAAAATCAGAATATAAATATTTAATATGATATTTATTTTCTAAATCATGTCCTATTTCATTTAATAATTTACTAGACTTTAAAGGACTTATAGTTAGAGTTGTTGTAAAGTAATCAAAGTTATTTTCTTTAGCATATAAAGCGGATGCTTCAAGTCTTAACTTAAAGCATTCTATACATCGCTTGCCACCTTCTTTTTCTTGTTCTAATCCTTTAACGACATCTAAATATTCTTTATTATTATAACCAAGACTTATAACTTCAACTTTATTCTTCGTTTTAAATTCTTTAACAAATCTTTCTAACTCACTTAATCTATGATTAAACTCTTCACTAGTATCTATATTCGGATTATAATAAAGAATTGTAATATCAAAATAATTCGTTAAATATTCAATTACATAACTAGAACAAGGGGCACAACAAGCATGTAATAATAATTTCTTTTTAGAATCTAAATTCTTTAAAGTATTTTCTAAAACTATACTATAATTCATACTATATATCTAAATTATGATAAACATTTGATACATCGTCAATATCTTCTAAAGCACTTATTAAGTTCATAACTTTTTCAGTATCTTCGTCAGATAAAGCAATCTTATTATCAGGAACATAAGTAACTTCACTAGTTAGAAAGTCTGTAAATCCTGAGTCTTCAAAGGCTTTTTTGACATTTAAGAAATTATCAGGTTCTGTATAAATGGTATAAACCTCTCCATTATCAAGACAATCTAAAGAATCCGCTGTAATTGCTATTTCCATAATGGTATCAAAGTCTCCATTGGCTTCAAGTTCAATTACTCCTTTTCTTTTAAATAAATAACTAACTGAACCATCAGTTCCAAGATTTCCACCATGTTTTGTTAATGTTGACCTTACAAGCATGGCTGTTCTATTCTTGTTATCAGTCAAGCAATCAACCATAACCGCAATTCCATGAGATGCATAGCCTTCATATCTAATACTATCAAAGTTCACATCCCCACTATTTCCAACAGCCTTATCAATGGCTTTTTGAATATTATCTTTTGGCATGTTGTTACTTCTTGCTTTTTCAATAACCATCCTTAAACCCGGATTCATATCAGGGTCTCCATTTGTCCCCTTGGCTGCTACTTGAATCTCCTTCGCAATCTTTTGAAAAATCTTTCCTCTTTCAGCATCAATTAAACCTTTTTTTCTGTGAATGGTTGCCCATTTTGAATGTCCACTCATAAAATATCCTCCTTAACTAAAATAATTTAATATAACTGGTCCTAAAATAAGTAATAACAAAAGTGGTATAAAGAATATAACTGAAATTATACTTATCTTAAGAGGTAATTTGGCTATATAAGCTCTTTGTTCTAAAACTAATTTTTCTCTTATATAATCAATTTGATTATATAAAGTATCAATAATATTATTACCAAATAAATTTGATTCTCTTATATTTAAAATAATATTATTAACAGTTGAACTAGGTATTCTTGTTTTTAAATTGTCAAGTGCTTCATCTAAACTTTTACCTAAATCAACTTCTCTAATAACTTCTTTAAACTCCGAAGATAAACTAGAGTCAATACTACTTGAAGTAGACTTTAAAGCACTAGTTAAGTTTTTTCCAGATTCCAGTGATAAAGCCAAGATTTCAAAGAAATACATAGCATCATAATCTAACTCTCTACTTCTTTTCTTAATTTTAGAGTCAAAATAAAGATTAGGTAGAAACGTATAATATAAGTATACGATAATAGGAGCTACAATATAACCAAAATCAACTAAATATAATACCACAAAAAACAAAATAATACTAGTAAAAACTCGCAAATTCATAAAAGAAATAGCATTATATTTAACATTAACTCCTAATAACTTAATT
Organism: uncultured Bacilli bacterium; assembly: GCA_947629475.1. Lineage (GTDB taxonomy): Bacteria > Bacillota_I > Bacilli_A > RF39 > UBA660 > RUG591. The sequence goes on along the minus strand of CANRDV010000043.1, from coordinate 5,437 downwards.
TTCTTATTAATATTTTTTATTGTTTTATCTCGATAAATAAACATAAATAACTTATTCATATCTAATCCCTACTTTCATAATCTTTTTAATTGTTATAATATAAGTTATATATATAAGAACAATTAAACTTAAAATTATATATCCTAAAGTACTTCCAAATAAAGGATTAAAGTAAGTACTATCAAGTAAATAAATAGCAAGGATTATCACAATCGGAATAAATAATAAAACATAATATAAAAATTTCGATGCGGCAGTTAAGTTTTTAAGTTCATCATCAAGTTTTTTACTATTAAAGAAAGTTTTTTCAACACTTTCAAATACTTTAACAATATCACCACCTGTTTCATTTAAAATTGTTAAAGAAGTTGTAATATACTTAACATCTTTTAATTTAACTCTTCCTTCAAATCTTTTAAAAACTATATCTAAACTTAAACCATAAGTTAAATCAACATACATTTTTTTAAATTCAAGTCCAAGTGGTGAATCTAATTCATCTGATACTAACTTAATTGATTGCATAATACTATGTCCACTTTTAAAAGAATTATTCATTATGGTAATAGCCCTTAGTAAATCATTTTCTTTTTCTCTTTCAAGTAACTTAGCCTCAGATATCAATAATAAATCAAGAGCAAAGAATCCAACTAAACCTGTTATTAAAACTTGTAAAATTGTTATACTTTGACTTTTAATAATATCAAATAAGATTAAGATAAGAATAAATAAAATACTAAGTAAAACTTTTTTACTAACAAAATCCATCTTATCAATATCTTTTTTTTCTTCTTTACTTATATATTTTTCATATTTTAAAGAATAGTTATTAAATATTTTAATTTTATATAATAAACTACTTACTTTTTTTATAAAGTTATTATAAAATTTAAAAACATCATCAAAGAATTTAGTTTGTCTTTCTTCTTTATAAACTGAATATCTATTTAATCTATCAGCAATTTTTATTCTTCTTCTTAAAAGTAATAAATAGTAAGTTATTAAAGCAATTAAATAGATTAGAATAAGTTCTAGGATATACATGAATATTAATCTACTATCCATCCTTATCACCAAAGATTACTTCTAAATCTTTAAATCCTTTATTACGCATTTTTTCATAGGTTTTAATATTTTTATTAACAATTCTAAATTCTCCATCTACTTCAAAGTTTTCAGTTATACCAGTTTGTTTAAATTCAAATATTTTAGTTACCTTGATATCATCTCCATTAAAACCAGTTACTTCAGATATATCAGTTATTTTTCTTCTTCCATCAGAAAGTCTTGTAATGTTAACAACAATATCAATAGCATTTTCAATATAGTCCCTGATTGCTGGAATAGGTATTTCAATACCTCCCATTAAAACCATGGTTTCTAGTCTATTTAAAGCATCAATTGGGGAATTAGCATGAAGAGTGGTTAAACTTCCTTCGTGTCCAGTGTTCATTGCCTGTAACATATCAAAAGCTTCTCCGCCCCTGACTTCTCCAACAATTATTCTATCTGGTCGCATTCTTAAGGAGTTTCTAACTAAATCACGAATTGTTATTTCACTTTTACTATCATAATTATCAACTCTTGTTTCAAGGGATATGACATGACTTTGTTTTAGTTTAAGTTCCGCTGCATCTTCAATTGTAATAATTCTTTCATTATCTCCAATAAAACTAGATAAAATATTTAAAATAGTTGTTTTACCGGAACCAGTTCCTCCACAGACTAATATATTTAACTTTGATTTAACACATTCTTCTAAAAAAACTGCCATGTTCTTGGTCATTGTTCCATTTCTTAGTAAATCTTCAATACTAATTAAATCTTCACGAAACTTCCGAATTGTTAAAACTGGTCCCTTTAAAGATAAAGGTGGAATAATTGCATTAATCCGGGAACCATCCTTAAGTCTTGCATCAACCATGGGTTTTGATGAGTCAATTGTTCTTCCTAAAGGTTGGACAATTTTTTGAATAGTTCTTAAAATATGGTCACTATTAATAAAAGATATACTTTCATCTCTTACTAACTTACCATCAATTTCAACATATACTTCATTCGGAGCATTTACCATAATCTCCGTTACATTCTTATCTTTCAAAAGTTCAGTTATTGGACCAAGTCCATTAATTTCATTATCTATTAAATTAAAAACATGATTTCTTTTATAATCTTCCAAGTCCTTTCCATTTAAACTTTTATCAATCTCCATATTGATATAATCATTTAAATTCATATTACTTGGTATATTATTATCAATTATATTTTGAATAACTCTACTTCTTAAATCATCAAGTAACTTCTTATCTTCAAATATTTGATAATCAGCATCAGGTATTATTTCTTCTCTTTTAGAGGTATCAACCATAAATTCACTAGAAAAACTTTTTTTAACCTTTTCTTGCATTTAAATTACCTCCTTATTCTTCTTCTTTTATTAAATCACTTGCAATATGTAATAATTTCTTATATTCTTTAGAATCTTTTGAATAAACATTATTTAAAGTTAAAATACTACCATCTAAAACATATTTATCTATTGTTTTAACATAAAACTCTCTTCCTAAATAATAATTAATATTATATCCTATAAAAGTCCTAATATCATTAATTGAAAAATACTTTTCTTCTTGAGAATTACTTTCATTAAGTAAAACTCGAAAATCTTTAAATCCAATATCTAAAACAATATTAACAAGTGTTTTAGTACTAACTAAATCAACAGGGTCATTAGACATAACATTTAAAATAGTATCAGAGTTATCATAAATAATTATATTTAAATCAATTAAAGCATGGGTGGTATCTACTAAAACTACATCATAGGAATGTTTTACAATATTTAAAATTTGTTCTATATACTTTAAATTAATTCTTGCACCCTTTCTAGGGTCTTTATCACATGGTAAAACATCAATATATTTATTATATTTCGTAACATAATTATCTACTTCTCTAAATCTATTATTTATTATATCATCAACCATATTATGTATATTTTTATCATTTTTTAAATTTAAACTTAAAGCTATACTACTAGAATATAAATCTAAATCAACTATTAAAACTTTTTTTTCTAAATTACATAGACACCCTGCGATATTTAAAAGAGTTGTAGTTTTTCCTACTCCTCCTTTTCTTGATGTGATTGTTATTATCTTTCCCATACCCGCCTCAACAATCGATTAAATCAAACCTAGTTCGATAATCACTTAAAACTTTCTTTGTTTCTTTATCTAAAAGGATATAATCTTTATATTTCCGAGGTCCTTCAACCATCACAACAATAACTTCTTTATTTTTTTCTAATCTTGTATTAACTGGATATCTATGGTCAATAAAAACTCCATCTTGGCCATTTATTTCACATACATAATAATATAAATCATGTACCTTTGAACTTACAACTATACTATCAAAACATCTAATATCAGCTTTCTCATAATTATTTCTTTCAAATTTAGGTATTAAATAAACTATTACAAACAAAAGAAATAAAGCTACAATTAATAAATAGAAAAATCTAAAATTAAGTGTAATTACCATACAAGTTAAAAATGGTAGGATAAGTCCAAATATATAAAATAAAACTAAAAGTGACAACTTACTTCTTAGTTGCATATGCATTAATATTTCTCTTTCTTCTTTAGTAATTTTTCTTGACCTCTTCATAATTCCCTCTATTCTTTATCTATTATTTTAGAAGTTGTAACACAAGCAGGATTTCCAAATATCTTATTAAGTCCTGGTGTCATAACTTCAATACAACTTTTTAATTCAACTTCCCCATTATTATTCTTTAGTTCTATCTCATACTCATTATCTTTTATCTCCAATGTATCTATCTTAACACTCCCAAGAACACTTTCTAAATGATTTTTCATAATCATAAGTCTTCCTATATCAATCAAAGCCATAATTATAAAAATCAAAATAGGTAAAATAAGTATAAACTCAACTAAAGCTTGTCCTTTTTTATTCATAATCCAAGTTCATAAGGTATATCTTTACTACCTTCTCCACTTGTAATAATAACATTAGGTAATAAATTAATAACTGGTCTTATATCTGAACTATTAATATCATAATTCATCCATTTACAACTATCACTATTATCTAATAACTCAAATTCTCTTCCTTTAATCATACTTAAACTATTATTATTAAGATAACTTAAATAACCTCTTTTATCTTTATCAGAATTACTATTTAAAAACTCAATAATTTCTTCTTTATCATTTATATCATAATCCATAGTTATCTTACTATCTAAGTTATTATCTCTTACTATTCTCAAATATTCACTATCACTATCATTATAAATACCAATTATTCTCCATAATTCATTATTAAATTTAATATAATTATTAACATCTTTATCTAAAAATTGATATTTATTAAAAGCAATTCTTGTAATACCTTTTTCTTTATCTAAACTTTGTTTAACAACCAAACTAGCATAAGGAACATCACCTGCATCATATAACTTAACATCTATACTTCCATAAAAACTCTTATTAACACCATTAGCTAAAGCCTTTTCATCTATCCATACTTTTAAATATAACATCTTAGACTTATTATTTACTAAATTATATCCTGTATATATAATCATAGAATTATCTAAATTCTTTGGTTCACTATAACTAACTCCTGAATCAGTACTATAAGCATATCTTAAATATTTACTATCAAGTGTTGTTTTATCCTCTACCAAAACTTTTACTTCAAACTTCGTAATCAAATAATTCCCAGTATTAGAAAAAGAAATAACAATTGGGGTCTCCTTCTTAAGAGCTTCTTTATCACTTATATAACTACGATTTTTTAATTTAATTAATCTTTTAGTATTATTAACAGTTAATCTCATATCTCCTTCTTTAATAACCGTAGCGTTATTAGGAGTTTCAAAACTATTTAATAAAGAATAACTACTTCCAATCAACAAAGTAATAACTAAAACAATAGCTAAACTAAAAAATATCCCTTGTTTACCAATTATTCTTTCAGTAAAACTTTTTTTCTTAATCAATTTAGGTTCATCCATATTATAACCTCCATATTCTATTAAAATTATATCTTAATTTTAAAAAAATTACAAGATATATTAGAAAACTTATCAAAAAAACTGATAAACTTATCTTTTTATCAGTTCTTATTATCTATTATCTTTTTCCTAGTTGATATGGTTCTAAAGAAGTACCTGCACCATCTATGATACCAGCGTCAGATTTGAGATAAAGGACTGGCCGGACGCCGAGGTTGTAACTCGCATTGTAGCAGTCAACGCGACTATCCGAATTCCAGTTAGCGACACTGCTAGAGCCGCCGGAGGAGGGCGACAAGAACCATTCGGAAGCCGAATGGTTGGCTTCTTTAAACAACCAATTCGTTGTTATATATGTACTATAATCAGAATATAACTTTTTTGTACTCC
>CANRDV010000042.1 GCA_947629475.1 uncultured Bacilli bacterium | reverse complement strand
TTATCTTCTGTTAATGGTATACAATTTACGAACGAACAAAAACTAAGAATTAATTTTGTCAAAGAACATATTGATTACCTTGATAATCAAATCAAAAAATTAGATAACATAATTGATACTTTAGTAAAACCTTATGAAAATTACATTACTTTACTTTGTACAATTCCAGGTATCGATAGAAATTCAGCAATTAGCGTTTTATCAGAAATTAGTAATGACTTATCTCAATTTAAATCTCATTATCGTCTTACCTCATGGGCTGGACTTGCTCCTGGTTGTAATGAATCTGCTGGTAAGAAAAAATCTGTTAAAATTTCTCGAGCTGGAGTTTATCTTAAACCATATCTTATTGAAATTGCTCATTGTGCTGTTAAAGACAAAACTAACACCTATTATGCAAAGAAATTTGAAAAAATTTCTAAACGTCGTGGTAAAAAGCGAGCTTACATTGCTATTGCTAGAAAAATTTTAGTTGCTATCTATCATATGTTTGAAACTGGAGAAGTTTGGAATCCTGTTGATTTAGCCTCTGTTGAAACTCCTGTTGAAGATAGAATTAAATATACCAAGAATAATTTCAATCAATCACTAAAGCAATTATTATCTTTAGGACTTACATCTGATGAATTAATTGATTTAATCAATCAGAATGCCAACAAATTATCTGTTTAATTTTTGACTTTCTTTGGGGTAAGGGGAAGTCTACCCTTTTTTAATTAATTTACAAAATAGATTTTATTTTTTGTTTTCAGACTATCAATCCTTTTTTAATAAAGCCTCACAAGTAAGAGAAATAGTATAATCAGAATAGTCTTCCGAAAAATCTATAATTGTATATTCGGGAATACATTCATATTTTGAATTTTCAAATTCACTTATATCTATTTTTAATTCTTCTTTTAATTCTTTAAGAGTTATTCTTTTATCACCTTTTTTATCTAAATAGTTTTTTATTTCTGAATTATTAGTAATATATTTTTCAATAATACTTACAACTTCTTTTTGAGCTAATCTTCTATCTTCTCCTAATAAATTATCAGTTGGTTCTTTAGGATTATTACTAGGATTACTTGCCTGAGTTTTAAAAAATATTCCAACTAGTAAAAGAGATGCACCTAAAATAAGTATTAGTATTGCTATAATTATTTTTTTCTTTTTCATAATACCCATTTAATCTTTTAGTAAAAAGGACTGACATGTTAAAGATATAGTATGTTTATCAAAATCTTCTGAAAAATCTATTTGTGTATATTCTGGCATACATCCATATTTTAATTTTTCAAATTCACTTATATTCATACCTACTTTTTCTTTTAATTCTTTAATTGTAATCTTTCTTTCATTTTGTTCTTCAAGATAATTTTTAATTAAATCAATATTAGAAATATATTTTTCTATAACCTTAAGAACTTCTTCTTTAGCTTCAACCCTTTCTTCCCCTAATAATTGTTTAATTTCATTAGGAGAAGCATTATTAGTTAATTCTTTTTTTGTTTTACCAACAATAACTACTAAAACAATTGCTACTATAACTATTGTCATTAATATAATATCACTTTTTATTTTTCTTTTACCTTTCATGAAATCCTCCTTTATTATTACTTATATTATATATTTTTTTTCTTATTATTTCAATCATTTTTATTAATTTTTTATTTTTTGATATACTTTAGGAGATTCTTTTAGATAATTATCTATATTTTCTAATATATTATTTTTAGTAATATTAAAGTTATCTTGTTCTTTATTTTTATATTCATTTAAGAAATTATCTATTTCACTTAAACAAAATGCTATTTTTTGTTTTATTTCTAAATTATATAATTCTTGTTTAATCGTACCATCTTCTTTTTTTACTAATAAAACTATTTCTTTAAGTCTTATTGCAATAGATGCTTTTTCTTCGTTACTTAAGTTTAATTTATCCATTTTAATAATTAGTTGTTCTACTTCTTTAAAAATTATATCTGAAAAAGTATTATTAGTTATATATTCTTGTTTTTCTGTAAATAATATTGTTTTAGGAAATTTATGACTTAAATATTTCTTTATTTCATATTTTTTATTTTTTATAATTTTATATAGTAAAATTATTGAATATTTAACAAGCAGAAAAATTAAATGAATACCTACTAAAGAAGTTAATAATATAATTGTAATAATACTAATTACAATAAAGAGAATAAGTGCAAATAAAATAATAAATAGTTTACCTTCTTTTTCTTCATTATTTAATTGTAATTTTGTAACTATTAGATTTTTTATACTATCACTTAGGTCTTCAATTCTGTTAATTATTATCTCTGTTTTGTGAGATTCTAATATTTTTTCTATAATATTATTTTTTTTATTTTCTTTAAGTATTTTTTTTACTTCTTTTTCTTCATTCATAAAAATACTACCTCTTTATTTAGGTAGTATTATATATTATTTTTTTTATTAAGTCAATTATACTTCACGCATATATTCAATTAATCTTAAGAATACTTTTATACTTCTTTTATCTAAACCTTTTTTCTTTAGTTTTTTAATTTCTATTCTTTTTTTACTTATAGATGTTTCTTTATTATAAAGTATACTTGCAATTGTATCTTTTAATTTAGTTGGAACTTTTAAGTCTGAAAGAATACTATCTATATCATTATCAAGTAACATTAAGGCATCTATTTCTATATCTGTACCTTGACAATTAATCATAAGTTGAGTTGCTGTATTAAAGTCTTTTATTTCAATTACAAAATCTGTATCCATAACATATGAACTAAAAGGAATTTCTTGGTCATTAGAATAAACTTTAACATTAGTTGCTTGTTTAGTATTTCTAAATCTTATTTTATAATCTCTTGTTTCAAATAATAATTTAGGATTTCCTTCGATATTATGAATTATTAAAGTATAATTATTTTCTAGATAGTTATATTCTATATTAGTAATTGCATAGTTTCCATCTTTATAACTGTTTGTAATTCCATCATCTTCATATAAATTATAAGAATTGCTATTTCCTGGGAAAACATGAATTTCTAATTCTTTTGGTGCATCTGTTGACATTAAATCATTAATACCTGATGTTGGAATAATTGAACCGGCTTTAACAAAGACTGGATAATCTTCGATGTTATAGAAAGAAACATATTTTTTATTACCAATAAATTTTTTACCTGTTTTAAAATCATACCAGACACCATCAGGTATAAAGAATTTTTGAATAGTTCTGTTGATTAAAGGGTCACTTTTTTTAACAATTGGAGATATTAGCATTGCAGAACCAAAAAAATATTGATTAATATATACAGGGTCATCATAAACAAAAGGATATTCATAATAAAATGGTTTTATTAAAGGTATTCCTTCTTTATGATAATGATAAATTTCAGTATATAAATATGGTATTAGTTGATTTCGAAGTCTTAAGTAATAACTTACTATATTATTGGTAACTACATCCCATCTCCATGGTTCTCTTTTATAATAGGTTCCATATTCTGTATTAAATCTTAGAATAGGAGAGAATACTCCGAATTGTACACTTCTTATATATAGTTCATCATCTTCAATTCCTCCAACGGAACCACCAATGTCATGACTCCATAAGGAAACACCAATGTTTGATGCAGTTATATTGAAAAGGGGTAAGAATCTTAAAACATCAAAACTTATTACATTATGACCAGAATATAGAATTGGATATCTATGTGGTGCAAAGTTAGCATTTCTTCCTAAAACTAAACTTCTTTTGCCATCTCTTTCCATATCTTTTTTCATATAATCATTTAAAATAAATAAAGTATTTCTGTTTTCTAAAACATCATAGTCATTCCAATATAAATCTATTCCTAGTTTTTCTAAAGGATGAAGAAATATTTTAAAATAAAGGTCCATAAATCTAGCATCAAAAGGATTAAAATCTATAAAACCTCGTTTATTTAGTTGAATATATTCTCTTGCCATAGGAAAATATTCTTCATGGGGAAATATTCCATCTTTAGGATTTATTTTTACTCCAACTTTTACATTCATTTGATGAAGAATTTCTATTAGTTTACTAGGGTCTCTGATTAAACTTTTATTAAAGGTAAAACCTGAACTATTAGAAAGATTTGTATTTTTTAAACTCCAATCTTTATCAAATAAAAATACTGATATAGGAATACTATTAACTCTAAATTTATTTAAAAGAGTTACAACGTGTTCATCAAGATAAGGAATATCACGACTCCACCAATTACCAAGTGCATATCTTGGTAAAAAAGTAGGGTAGCCAGTTAAATGATAATAATCACTTAAAACTTCATTGAAATCAGTTCCATATGCAAAGAAATAAATATCTTTAGAACCTTCTTCTCTTTTATAAATATTTGAGTTTTCATCTAAAAGAACACTATCAGAATCATCAATCACAACAAACATATCGGGACTAATTAAACCTTTATCTAAACTTGGCATTTTGGTTGTATTATCAAGGGAAACGGTTGTTCCACCATAGTTTTTAACTTCTTTTTGGGTATAAAACCATTCTTTACGACTAAAAGTAATTGTTGCTGATAAACTTTTTTCTGTAAATTTAAATTCTTTTGCATATTTTAATATAAAATATTTTGTTTCAATGTAAATATATCCCATATCTTCTTTAATAGTAAAAATTGACCTATCAAAGTTTCTATTTATAACTAAAGCTGATGCTAAATCAACAAATTTACCACTTTCACTATATTCTAAACGAACTAATCTTTCAGTTAAAACAGTTATTCGAAATTTTTGACCTTGAATAATTGAACCTGGATTAGCTTTTAAATTATTAATATCTATTTTAAATTGTGGTCCTAAATCATACATATAGTACCTCCCTTTGTTCTTTTTATTTATTTAAATTTCTTATATAATATTCATCATAGGTTAAACCACTTTCATGGACCTTATTTGCAAGTTCTTCTCCAACATATCTATAGTGCCATGATTCGTATCTTATTCCTGTTATTTTAACTGTATCTTTAGCATATCTAAAGATAAATCCATATTTATAAGCATTTTCTTTTAACCATTTGCTCTCAGGGGTACCTTCAAAGGTTTCACTGCTTTCAGCCTTAATATCCGCAGCAAGTCCCGTTTGATGTTCTGAAAAGCCAGGATGAGCAACATAGTTTTCAGCATAGTTCTTTCCATATGTATTTAAGTATAAATCATATGTTTCTTGTTGATTTTGATAATCTCTATATCCTGACCTTATTACAATTTTACTACCAACAGCACTTTTACAATCATCAGACATTTTCTTAAATGCTTCAAGCATTGTTTTATTAGCTTTTTGTTTATCATCAACAGCATATTCTTCCGGAACACTTACTAAATCATCAGGTATAAAACTAGAATCTAATTCATTATATTTATTAACTAACATATCAAAACTAAATTCTTTTACTTTCTTAGTATCTGTATAAAAATCTTTATCAAGTCCTATATTAACATAGGTAACTATTTTATCTTTATCAATTGCATTTTCTTTATTGTATTCTAAGTATCTATCATAATTAGCAAGAATAGCATAATCATATTCTAAATAACTAGATACATTTTTATCATAATCTTTCTTTAAAAATTCTGTAATTGAAGAGTCGGTTGCACTTCTTAAAATATTTTCAATATCTTCTTTATTGTATCCTTTTTTAAGTAAAGTATTTATACTTTTAGTATAATCTTTTAAGTTATAATAATTAATTTTCTTATATATTTCATAGTTATCTTTATTAAAATCTGAACTTGCTAACACTGTATCTAAAGATTTTGAATATTTATTTTCTAAGATATCTTTCTTTAATCCATTTTTTAGAATAGTTGTTATACTTGTATCACTATAACCTAGTTCTCTTAATTGATATTTATTATATAGTTTAATTGGATTTATTACTTCTACTACAATAATTAATAATATAATACTTAAAATTAATACTACTTTTTTATTTAGTTTTTTCTTTTTCATAGACACCTCTATTATAAGTATACCATAAAACCGAAATTAGTTAAATCATTTTTAGAAAAAACTTGAAATTAATATTAAAAAATGTTAAACTAAGCCAAGTGGTGATAGTATGTGGCTTAATAATAAAAGGTATTATACTTTAGATTGTTTTTATAAAGAGAAGTTTCATAGTAAAATTGCTAAGGTTAGTTTAAATGGGAATTTTACTTGTCCTAACAGAGATGGTTCAAAGGGAGTAGGGGGATGTATTTATTGCTCTAATCTTAAAAGTGGAGATTATGCTGGGGATGCTAGTAAGGATATTATTACTCAGTTTAATGATATTAAGAAAGTGATGCTTCATAAGTGGAAAGATGCTAAATTTATTGCTTATTTTCAAGCTGGTACTAATACATATGCGTCACTTGATAGGTTAAAAGAGTTATTTGAACCAGTTTTAAAGTTTGAAGATGTTGTTGGTTTAAGTATTGCAACAAGACCTGATGCTATAAGTGATGAGTGTCTTGAATATCTATCTGATTTAAATAAAAGAACTTATTTAACAGTTGAACTTGGACTTCAAACTATTCATGATAAAACTTCGAAGTTGATTAATAGATGTCATACTTTAGAAGAGTTTCACGAAATGGTTTTAAAACTTAGAGAAAGAAAGATAAATGTGGTTGTCCATATTATAAATGGTCTTCCTTATGAAACTAAAGAAATGATGCTTGAAACAGTTAAGTATTTAAATAATTTAGATATTCAAGGAATAAAGATACATATGTTACATATTTTAAAGAATACTAAATTAGCTGATATGTATAATAAAGAACATTTCCATGTTTTAACTAAAGATGAGTATATTGATATTGTGGTTTCTGAATTAGAGTTATTAAGACCAGATATCGTCATAAATAGAATTACAGGTGACCCTAATCCAGATGAGTTAATTGAACCAACTTGGTTAATCAAGAAGTTTGTTGTTTTAAATGATATTGATAAAGAATTAAAGAAAAGAGATACTTATCAAGGTAAAAAAGTAATGCAAGAAAAAATATGAAACAAGTCAGTGAACACATAAAAAAGGTATTTTATCTTATACAAACATTAATAGTCCAAATGCTAGTAACCAAAATTAAAATTAACAAAAGAAAAGTTATTCACAATTTTGGGGATAACTTTTTCATTATACAAAAAATTATCCACCAGGATTGGGGATAACTTATTTTTATTTAGAACTTTTTTTACTATCTGGATAGATAGTTTCTTCATTAACTATCGCATTATTTAAAGATACATATTCGCATTCTGAAAAGTCAGTACCGATTGCTCTTACTCCATCAAAATTTGTAAATGTTAATAAATTATCTTTACTAAACTTACAATAAGATATATCTTTTTGATATACTTCTTGAGGTTCTATAACAGCATTAGTTTTTCTAAAATCTATACCTACTACTTTAACATTTTTAAAACTTATATTAGTACCACTTAAATTAAAATATCTTAAATAATTTAGATATTCTGGTATTATCTCTAAATGGTCTTCTACTTTTTTAAATAGTAATTCAGAAGTAATTGGTATTTGATGATAATTTTTATTTACATTTTCATCTAAATTTTCACTTGCAAGATATAATTTTGTCATTTCTTGATTTGCTCTTTCTTGTTGTTCTTGATAACTTTCTAAAACTTTTTTCTTTTCATATTCTAATCTTTTTATTCTTTCTTGATTCTTAATTCTATCAAGTCTTTTTTTCATATCTTCGTAGTCATCTTTTTTAGCAGGATTCTTTAAGTATTCCTCTTTATATTCTTTAAATGATAGAATAGGAATATTAACCTTAACATTAGGTATTTTACCATCAGTTACTTGTTTTAATTCTTCTTTAGTTAATAAATCAGTAATTTTAAAATAATTTCCACTTTTATCATCAAAATAAAATATCTCACATTGTTCATTTGAAGTTGATTTAAAAACTAAAATATTATTATCTAAAGGAATAACAGTTGGATACTCTAAATTTACTTCAAAGGTAATGCCCTTATATTTTTCTTCTTTTGTATTATATAGATAATATTTACCAGATTGTTCTAAAAGAATATTATTCGGATAGGCTACAACAGGTTCATATTTAAGGGTAAATATTTTCTCTCTTTCATATGAACTTCTAACTTGACAAGTCCCATCTTCAATTTTTCTATAACTTCCATTTATATATATATAAACATCATATAAATTCTCATCTAATAAAGAAAAATCGTATAAACTTTTATTATATTTTAAAATAGGAATATTTTTTATAATTTTTTTAGTGCTTTTTACATAATCCCAAATATTTGGTATCCAAATGAAACCGGATTTATCAACTAAAGATAATTGTTTTCCTTTAGGAGTTTCTGTATACATTATTGCATAATTGTTATTTAAAATTTTAGATTTTTTTATATTACTATTTATAAAGAAAAAGAGATACAAATTAAAAGATTGTTGAGTTCCTTTTAAGACTACTTTACCATATTTATCATAAACTATTACTTCGTTTGAACCAAATGACTTATCTCTATTTCCTTTGTTTACCCACCTTGCAAACTTCCAAAAATAACCATCTTTAGTTACTTCATAGTATTCTATACACTCTGATATACATATGGGGTCTGCAAGTGGCCATAAGATATTATCATCATTTACAGCAAAACGAAATTCTTGGTTTCCATATGTATCTTTAACTTGGCAAAATCCATAGCCATTCTCTTTAGCAAAAGCCCTGGCATCATTATTAGTTCCTTCAAAAACCAAATTTTTAAATGAACTTTGGGTAGGTTCAGACATCCTTTCAATTGTAAAATTAGTACTTTTAATACTACTTATATATTCGTTATACTTTTCATTTAATAAATCATCTTCATTCATATTTGTTCCCTCTATTTTATTTTAACATATTTAAGATTATAATTAAATTTTTTTTATTCTAATTGACATTTATCGACAAAAAATTATCCACCAGGATTGGGGATAACTTATTTTATCTCTTTGCCACATTCAGGACAAAACTTAGCTGTTTTTGTTAATTTTGTTCCACAGTTTGGACAAAAGTTAGGTCTTTCTTTTTCTACTTTTGTCTCTTTTTTTGGTTCCTTCTTTTCTTCTTTTATAACATTTTCTGGAACTTCAATTGTTTCTATTCTATCTCTTAAACTATATAAGAAAATACCACCTAAGTTTTCAACAATAACTGTAAAAACTGTGAACATTGTTGCATTTTTAGGAACTATAACTTTAAAGATATTATAGAAAGCCATAGTATTAAAAATTGTAATTGCAAGAGCAAGAAGTCCTCCATAAATACTTCCTAAAAATAAAGATGCAACACTTAATCCAAATAATACCCAAGTAAGTTCGGGATGCTTTTTAGATTCTTTTGGATAAACTTCAAATCCTAGTTTTCCTATTATATAATATCTTCCATAAGGAACAAAAGCAAGCCAAGCATTTGGAAGATTATTCTTTTTAGCAGCAAACATTATTCCAAAACTTGAAACAATATAAATTGCTATAAGTCCTAAAAGAACTACTACTAAGAAGAAGATTCCAATTATTAAAATATTACTTGGAATTTGATTTAAATAATCAGTTATATTAAATCTAAAATTAAACATACATATCACCTATTAAAGCGAAAATGGCAAATATCACCATCTTGCATTATATAATCCTTTCCCTCTATTCTTAATTTTCCGGCTTCTTTAACTTTTAATTCACTTCCACATTCAATTAAGTCATTATAACTCATAACTTCGGCTTTGATAAAACCTTTTTCAAAATCAGTATGAATGATGCCGGCACATTCTTTTGCATTCATACCATCTTTAAATGTCCAGGCTCTAACTTCATCACTTCCAACTGTGAAGTAAGTTTTTAATCCTAATATTTCATAAGTTGCATTTATTAATTCATCAAGTCCACTTGTTGGAACTCCTAACATTTCTAGCATTTCTTCTTTTTCTTCAATTGATAACTCTGATAATTCACTTTCTACTTTAGCACATATTTTAATTACTTTAGCATTTTCTAAATATTCTTTTAAACTAGTTACATATTGATTATCTGGTTCTGCTAACTCATCTTCTTTAATGTTTGCTAAATAAATAATTGGTTTCATAGTTAAGAATTGAAATGATTTTATTTTTAATTTTTCTTCATCGGTAAAGTCTATTTCTCTTAATGGAATAGATTTTTCTAAAGCATTTTTGGCTTTTGTTAAGGCTGAAACTTCAATTAAAGAATCAGCATCTTTTGTTGTCATGGCTTTTTTATAAACTTTATCAAGTCTATTGGTTACTATTTCTAAGTCACTTATTGCAAGTTCTAAATCAATTATTTCAACATCCCTGACGGGGTCACAGTTACCTTCAACATGAATAATGTTCGCATCATCAAAGCATCTTACTACTTCGACAATGGCATCTACTTCTCTTATATGTGATAAGAATTTATTTCCTAAACCTTCACCGGTTGATGCTCCTTTTACAAGTCCAGCAATATCTGTAAATTCATAGCTTGCCATGATTAATCGCTCTGGCATATACATATCATTTAAGATATTCATTCTCATATCTGGTACATTTACAACTCCGACATTTGGGTCAATTGTTGCAAAAGGATAGTTAGCTGCTAAAATATTTTGTTTTGTAATTGCATTAAATAAGGTTGACTTACCAACATTGGGAAGTCCTACAATTCCTGCTTTTAAACTCATAAATACCTCCTCCTATAAGGTTGGATAAACTCCAGGACCAATAGGTAGTCCTATTATATACCAACCAATTAAAATTATCAACCAGGTAACAGAAATTATTAAACAATATGGCATAATCATTTTAATTGCTCCAAATATACCAATTGGTTTATTCTTATCTTTATTATAAATATTCATATATGCTATAAATATGACAAAGAATGTTGATAGGGGAGTTATACCATTTGTCATAGAGTCGGCTGCTCTTAAAACAAATTGTAAAAATTGAGGAGCTATATTAAATTGCATTAAAGGTGGAACAATAACTGGGGCTAATATTACCCACTTAGCTTGAGGGGTTGTTAAGAATAAGTTAGCAAGAGCCATTAAAAGAATTGCAATAACTAAAAGTGGAATACCTCCAAAGGAAATACTATCAATTACATTAGCAACAATTCCTGTTAATATAGTTCCAATATTTGTTCTTCTGAAAGTAAAGATAAATTGAGATGCAAAGAAAATTAAAATTAATATCCCTCCTAAATGTTTTAAGTTTTCATGACATCCTTCAAAGACATCTCGGTCATTTTTATATGTTTTTGACCCAAATCCATAAGCAAGTCCAGTTACAATAAATAGTAAAGCCATCATATAAGTAAAACCATCTTGGAAATAAGAATTATCTCCAAATATTTGTCTTAAATAGGTTGTTTCATTCATATCTAAAAGCATTCCTGATAAAGGTAAATTAGGAATAACTGAATAAATAAATAAGAATAACATAACAATAAATGCTATTAAAGCAAACTTAAAACCACGTTTTTCTTTATATTCTGTATTTAGTCTTTCTTGTTCAATTGTCTCTTCATCTAAATTTTCAATTACTTCAATTTCTTCAGTTGTTTCTTCTTCTTTCTTTTCTTTAATTCTTCCAAATCTAGGAACAATTATTTTTTCAATTATAATAGTTCCAACTAAAGATAAAATAATGGTTGATGCTATCATTATAAATAAGTTTGAAAGTAGACTAACATGAAAGTTAGCATCAACTAGTCTAGCAGCACTTGTTGTATAAGGAATTAAGGATACTTCGGCTGAACCTGTAAAGATTGTAGTTCCAGTTCCAAATGCAACTCCACAAAAAGCAGCTATAACACCAGATAATGGATTTCTTCCTTTTGTTTCATAAATACTTGCTGCAAGGGGAATTAAAATAACATATCCTATATCATTAATAATTGTTGATATTATTCCTATACATATAATGATAAAAGTTATAACTTTATTATTCATTTTGGAAAATAGATGTTTTGATAAAAAATCCATTAAACCAGATGACATCATAACAGCTATTCCAATTGAAGTCATAATTAACATACTTAAAGGAGCAAAACTAATAAAGTTGGTCGCAGCATTACTAATTATATATTTTAATCCATCATAATTTAACAGATTAGTAACTGATACAGTATTTTGAACAATTGAAAGGTCAGTTGCATTGATTGTACTATAAGTAGTTTGAAATCTTCCACTTAAAATACCACTTAAAATAACAGTTAAAACTGTTAATATTATGTATACTGTTACAGGATGGAAATGCGGTCTTTTTAATCTTAATTTTTTCTTTTTATTCATTTTTATCACCAGCTAAAGATATTATTTTCTTTATTTTTTTATTAAATTCAACCCTTGGTATCATAACTACATGAGAACACCCCAGGCATTTTATTTTTATGTCAGCACCAACTCTTACAACTTCCCACTTGTTTTCTCCACAGGGATGTTGTTTTTTCATTGTAAGAATAGTACCAATATCGTATTTTTTTTCTTCCATAATCACTCACTTATTTTTAATATTTCCATAATTCGGTTGAAGTCTGCTAAGTCTTGGAAGTTAATTAAGATTTTACTACCTTTAATTCTTACTTTGGTTCCAAGTCTTTCACATAATAAATCCTGAACAGATTTATAAGTTCTAGATTCTTCGGTTTCATGGCGTTCCATTTTATTTCTTTTTTCAACTTCTTTCCCTTGAGCAATTTCATCTAGTTCATGAGCAGATATTCCTTCGTTTATTATTCTGTCTGCTAATTCTTCAACTTTTGATGCTTCTTTGATTTTGCTTAGGGTTCTTGCATGGGTTGCTGATATTTTTCTTGCTATTACTAACTCTTTAACAGAATCAGGTAAATTCATAAGTCCAACCATATTGGTTACATAACTCCTGCTTTTGCCAATTCTAGCTGCTAGTTGTTCATGGTTTAAGCCCCGAGACTCCATTAAACTTTGATAAGCCATTGCTTCTTCAATAGGATTTAAATCTTCTCTTTGTAAGTTTTCAAGTAATGCTATTTCCATCATTTCTTGGTCATTAAAATCTCTAACAATGGCTGGTATTGTTAAACGTCCAGCAATTGTACTTGCTTTTACTCTTCTTTCTCCAGCAACAATTTCATATCCTTTGATACTTCTTTTTACTATGATTGGTTGAAATACTCCATGTTCTTTGATAGATTCAGCAAGTTCATTTAGTTTATCTTCATCAAAAACTTTTCTTGGCTGATAAGGATTACTTCTTAACTCACTTATATTTACTTCAATTACTTCTTCTTGAGGAGTTTCATTGACAATTTGTTCTTCAAGTGTTTCAATATCTAAAACTTCTGAACCAAATAATTCTTCTAAACCTTTTCCTAAGGCTCTTCTTCTAGGCGTTTCCATTTCTCATAATCACTTCCTTTGCTAAATTTATATATGCTTCAGACCCTTTACTTTT
Source organism: uncultured Bacilli bacterium (assembly GCA_947629475.1). Lineage (GTDB taxonomy): Bacteria > Bacillota_I > Bacilli_A > RF39 > UBA660 > RUG591. The sequence goes on along the minus strand of CANRDV010000042.1, from coordinate 880 downwards.
TGGGTCATAAGCAACAATTGGCTTACCATGGCTAGGTGCCTCAGCAAGTCTAATTAATCTAGGTATAATTGTATCATATACCTTATCTTTAAAATAACTTCTTATTTCTTCGATTACATCAAGACCTAAGTTAGATTTTGATAGCATAGTTAATAAAACTCCTTCTAATTCTAATTTAGGATTTAAGTTTTTTTGAGCAAGCATAATTGTATTAAGTAATTGGGTTATTCCTTCTAATGCATAAAACTCACATTGAACTGGAATTAAAACAGAATTACTAGCCGTTAAAGCATTTGTTGTTATCATTCCTAAACTTGGAGGACAATCAATTATAAAATAATCATATGCATCTTTATATGGTGTTATTTTTTCTTTTAATTGATTTGACCTTTTAAAGTTTGGGTCTAGTTTACTTTTTTCTATAAGTTCTATATCAATTCCTGCAAGTTGAATTGTTGAGGGAATAATATCTAAACCTTTAAAATCTGTTTTGACTATTACTTCTTCAAGACTTGCTTCTCCTCTTAATAAATCATAGATACTTTTATCTATATCTCCTTTATTGATACCCACACCCGTTGTCGCGTTGCCTTGTGGGTCTAAATCTATTAGTAAAACTTTTTTACCAAGTAAGGCTAGGGAAGCTGCAAGATTAATACTTGTTGTTGTTTTTCCAACTCCTCCTTTTTGGTTTACTAATGATATAATTTTTCCCATGATTACCACCTTCTATACAGTTGTCAAATATATTTTATCAAAAAATGACAAAATAAGCAAAGGTATTTAATATATTTATGAAAAAATATTAATTCTCAATGTAAATGCAACTCTTATAGTATCAATTGCATTTACATTGAGAATACTAATTGCATTTACATTG
>CANRDV010000041.1 GCA_947629475.1 uncultured Bacilli bacterium | reverse complement strand
CAAGAACCATTCGTTAGACGAATGGTTGGCTTCTTTTTGTAGCCAACTGCTATTTGATGCATTTCTATTAAATGAATTATATCCCAATATTGTGTTCCAATAACTATCACTTGCACTAAATCCATAATCACTTGGGTACATTAACCCTATTTTTCCATTCCATGTTACTGCATTATTCGCCCATACTCGACATGTACTATTTCCTGTTACTGCACTTCCACTACTATTTGCGCTTGGTCCTTTATTGTCTGCACATCCCGTTACCGCTCTTTCATAGTTATATGCTTCTTTTGGTGTATCCTTTACGTAGTATGTACTATCATATGTTACTGTTCCCAAATACCATTTCGTTTCTTCTATCATATTTTGGGCTGTACTTGTTAATGATTTTAAATATCCATCTGTTGTTCCCAATGAATTTAACCAATACATCAATCCTGCTTCTCCCCAGTTATTGTTATATGTATTGTCTGAATGGTAATTCCAATATGCATAATCTCCACTACCTATATATCGTATTTTATATGTTGTTCCATTGGCTGTATATGTTGCTGGAAATACATCTTTTAATACTTCATCTCTTACTATCTTCATATGTTCTTGACCGTCTTCGTCTTTGAATATTCCGATTATTCTCCATTTTTCACAATTATCTGCATTTTGTTCTTTTCCATCTTGACAATTAAAGTAGACATAATTATTTGCTGTTGCTCCCGAATATCTGTATTCTCTTATATTACTTGCTTCTTTATCTGTTGTCTTTGTATTATCTGTTGTTACTCCTACCAATCCTCCTGTTCCTAACTTAGCTTTTAAAGTATCTGTTGCAGGAACAGGTTCTTCATATATATAATCTTTACTCTCACCTATTACCTTTATAGTTGCATCAAAAGTTTGATTAACTTCTTCATAATAATAATCTATCCAGAAAACTATTTTACCTGTTATAGACTCATTTAGGTCTAAATTTTCTAAAGTATATAAAGTATTATTTTCATCTAATTTAGATAAATCTGATGTTATAACTTCTTCATTATTAATATAAAGAGCATATCTTAAAGCACTTTTATCTATAGTTATATTTTTTATATCTAAAGAAATATAAACTCTAATTGGAACATCACTTACATTCTTAACTGTAAATTCATATGGAGGATTTTGTTTACCTAACGCGTCCATCATTGGAACTGCTTTATCTTCTGATAAATATATATTTTCTGATTGATTAGTAAATTCTATATCAATTAATCCTGATACTAACTTGTTTATTCTTGTATCACTTTGATTAGATACAAAATAAACTGCAGCAAAAGAGATGCTTAAAAACATAATGATAGTAAAAACTAACATTAATGGCTTTTTATTATGATTTTTTTTCTTTATTGGGATTGGTTCAAATTCCATAATAAAACATCTCCTATTATCTTATAATGTAATAATACCAAATAATTTAAAAAATTGCAAGAGTATCTTACAATTTCTTAAATATTTTTTTATAATTGTCATTACTTTTAAGTAAATCTTGATGATTACCTTCGGCTATTACTTTATTATTATCTAACATAATTACTTTATCTATAAAATCTTTTTCAATTAAATCTTTATATTTAGTTATAACAATAATTGTATTATCTTCTTTCATTGCTTTTAAAATACTTATTCCTTTTAGATAAATATCATGACTTAGATAATCAAATGTTTCATCAAATAACATTATTTTGGTTCTTTTAAGAAGTACTCTGATAATTGCTAAAACATATTTAACATCACTATTAATATTCAAAGCATCAGTCTCTAAAATTGTATCATAGCCATCACTAAGAGCCATAATATAATCATGAATATTAAATTCTTTACATAAATAAACAACATTTTCAAAGTTAGAATCAAAGATAGATAAGTTATCTCTAATACTCATGTTAAAGAAAGTAGGATTCTTTCTAACTGAACTTATTATATTACCTAACTTTTTATTATCATAGTCTAAAACATTTATATTATCTATTAATATCTCTCCTTCATGTTGACGATTATATCTTAGTAATAAATCAAATATTCCTGTTTTACCTGCTCCGCTTGGACCTGTTATAATAGTAAATGTATTAGGTAAAATAGATAACGTTACATTATTTAAAATTGGGTCTTTTCTATTTCCATATAAAACATTTTTAAACTCTATAGAACCTTTTACTTTAATTTCTAAAGTTTCTCCATAATTACTACTTGCATATTGAAATAACTTATGGATTCTTGTTCTAGCTACTTTAACATTGATATTACTTTCAAAGAGAGTAATAATTGATGTAAATAATAAATTTAATTTAGCATAATAGTTATAAATAATTGTTAAAACTCCAATTGTTAAATGACCTTCGGATATTAATTTAATACCTAAAACTAAACATAATACTTGAAAGATATCTATTAATCCAAGTGACGCTTGTTTAACATTATATTTATCAATATTTAATTTATTATTCCATTTAGTATAATCTTTTATATTATCCATTGTTCTATCATGAGCAACATTAAAGATATTAAAACCTTTTATTTCTTTAACTGATAATAATAATTCTTGAAATAAACTAATTCTTTTATCATGTCTATTTTTTCTTTCTGTATTAGTTTTAGCTATTCTTGGATTATAAAATATTAAAATAAATAAAACTACTAAGGATACAAATAAAGTTAAATATCCTAAAATTATATTAATAGTAAAGAAATAAATAACAATATAAATAGCTTCCATAATTTCAACTATTCTAATAACTAAAGTTGCATAGTAATCACTTAAAGTTTCAAAGTCTTCACTCATGATATTACTATATTCTGATAAACTAAAACGAGATAAGCTATATAAAGAGTTATTACAAGTTTTAGCAAGTCCTAAATCTAAATAAGATTTATATAAATTAGAATATAGTTTATAATAAGTAATTTGATTAATTATTTCAGATATTCTATAAAGAACTGTAAAGATAAAGAACATGAATATCATATGATAAGCCATATTAAAGTTACCTAAAGTTATTTCATCAATTCCATAACTATAATAAATTGGTATAGCTAAAAGAAAGGCACGGAGTGCCAAACTACAAATAAATTTTATAATAAAATATTTTTTATTTTTTAATAAGACTTCTCGGTTTTCTTTCTTAGTCAAGTTATCACCTTACTTATTTTCACTTACTGTCCAAGTTTTTAAAACATTACAATTATCACTTGATGGAACTGGATTTGGAGCCGTAACTTTTAAGATAATTGGTACTTTAAAAGCTGAACCAAAGCATAAACAATAACCTGGTTGTAAAGCTTTTTGTTTTTCAACTATTTCTTCCGTGATATTTGGTACCATCTTACCTATATATTCAATATCTCTTGGATGGGTTGTTTTAAATATCAAGAAGTTAGCACATTGAGACATAACAGTTTCAGATAACTCTACTGGTCTTTGAGAAATAAGAGTTAAAAGAATGCCATATTTTCTTCCTTCTTTAGCAATTCTATCAAAGATATTATAACCAAGTAAGTCTATATCTTCTCCACTTTTAATATAACGATGAGCTTCTTCAACAATTAAGTTAAATGGAATTGAAGCTCTATTTTGTAAACCTTTAGTGTATTCAAAGATTATTCTTGAAAAGATTTTAACTATTACTTTAGCAACACTATCATCAATATCTTCTAGATTAATATTTAATAATTGATATTTTTGACCATTTTGAATAACTAAACTAGATAAGTATTCTTCAACTCCGATAAAGTTTGGATATTCAAAGAATTTCTTAACTTCACTTATGATTAAACTATGTAGTCTTACTTTAACTGCAATGGCTTCTCCATAAGTATTATCATTATCTAACCAGTTTTCACTTATAAGAGTAAAGTTTAAAGCTTTTTCTAAGTCTTCTAAAGTATATTTATTATAAGTTGTTGGTTCATAGTTATCTAAGTTAGGGTCAACGAAGGACGCAATATATTGAGATACTAAAATACTTTCGGTGAAATTACCTTGACTATCAACATTAAAGCATTCTCTGAATTTTCTTGTATAACCTGCTCCTTGAACTTCTGCTTCCATATTAAATTCATTAGTTGTACAAGTATTAAAGATTGCAAAAATATCATTTCTCTTAGTACCTGGCATCTTATTAGAATAAAAGATTTGAAGCATTGCTTTAGCTATAATATGATTCTTATATTTATAACTAGTTTCATCATTTAAAGAGAATATTCTAGTTAATTTTAACATTCTTTCAAGTAAAGTTAATTGACTTACTTTATCTACTTTTAATAAAAGAGCTAAATCATCTATATTTAAAAGCCAAATTGGAATACTTAGTTTTTCATAATTATTATAAGAACTTGTTGTAATTACTTTAAAATGATAATTAGGATTAATTTCATTTAAGTTATTAAAAGCATTTATATATTCACCATTATTATCAAAAATTATCATAGTTGCTTTATAAGGATAAAAATTAGGTGTTTTAAAAACTGATTGAAGTAAACTAGTAGTACCATAACTTTTACCACTTCCAGAGTTACCTAGAACTGTTAAATGGTTACTAAATATATTATTAATACTCATGTAAACAGGTTTATTATTATAGAAAGGACTAACTCCAATTGTCATATTACCATATTCATTAGCACCTGTTATCATTAAAGTTTCATTTTCATCAAGAAATCTAATTTTAGATGTTAAACTAGGTTTACTAATAATACCACCTTGGAATTTACCTCCGATTATTTCTCCAATAAATCTGGTTTCAACAATATCATCATGAACATACTCAACCTCAGATACAACTTGTCTATTGGCTTCATCAACAAATACTAAATGTTGGTTAATTAAATTAACTTGAATTTCTCCCTGAACTTTAATATGAGCTCCATGGTCACTTATATAAACTATCTTTTCAAACATAATATCCTCTCCTTATTCTTTTTAAAATAAACTTTCTAGTTCATTTTTAATAGTTTTATCATCTATCTTCTTAATTATATCATTAATTTTTTGTTTTTTGTAGTATAATTTTAAATTTTTCTCATATTCTTCTAATTTTTCTTCAATTAACTTTAATTGTCTAAATATAGCATTACGAGTTATTCCATATTTTTCACTTATTTCTCCATAAGATAAGTTATTAAAACAATATTCTTGAAAATACATTTGTTGTTTTTTAGTTAATAAACTTCCATATAAATCATATAAATTATTTAAATAAAGTAATCTATCTATCTCCATCTTACATCATATCCTTAAATAAACCATAGATATAACTTTCTATATCAAAAGGTTTTAAATCATCGACTTTTTCACCTAAACCAATGTATTTAACAGGTATTCCTAACTCTTCTTTAATGGCTAGAACTATACCTCCTTTAGCTGTTCCATCTAGTTTAGTTAAAACAATTCCAGTGATATTCGTTATTTCTTTAAAGTTTTTAGCTTGACTTATCCCGTTTTGACCAGTTGTTGCATCGATTACTAATAAAGTCTCCTCTGGAGCATCTTCAATTAATGATTTTATTACTTTATTCATTTTTTCAAGTTCTTTCATTAAATTAACTTTATTTTGAAGACGTCCTGCGGTATCTATTAAAATTACATCAATCTTATCTTCCTTAGCTTTAGTAATTCCATCATAAATAACACTTGATGGGTCACTACCTTCCTTACCTTTAACAAAACTACAGTTAACCTTTTTGCTCCATTCTTCAAGTTGTTCTATAGCTCCTGCTCTAAAGGTATCACCTGCAACCATCATAACACTTTTCCCATCTTTGATTAATTTACTTGCTAGTTTTCCAATCGTAGTTGTCTTACCTACTCCATTTACTCCCACAAACAAAATAACCGTTGGTCCATTGGGATTAAAATTAATCTTATTAGTTAAAATAGAATTATCAACATAAATAATAAATAATTCATCAACAATTACTTCTTGTAAATAATTTAAATCAGTAATATTCTCAGTTTTAACACGTTTTTTTAATCTTTCAATAAATGATAAAACCGTATTAACACCAATATCAGCCATAATTAAGATATCTTCAAGTTCCTCAAAATATTCATCTGTTATTTTCTTAGTTTTATTATTTAAAGTAATTAATTTATTAACAAAATTATCTCTTGTTTTCTTTAATCCTTCATCATATAACTTAACATCAACATTTTTCTTTTCATCTTTTTTAAATACATTTTTTATTTTATTAAATATTCCCATATTCCCTCCATATTGATTATAACATTAAGACTAAATTAAGTAAATAATTTTTAATTTTAATTATTTATATCACTTTCTGTATACTTTGATTCATATAAATCTATATCATCAATTATATCTTTAACTTCATCTATTTGAGGTAAATCTTTAATAGATTCCATATTAAAATAATCTAAAAATTCACTAGTTGTTTGATATAAAATAGGTCTTCCAGGTAAATCACTTTTTCCAACTTCTTTTAAAAATCCTTTAGCAACTAATTTTCTAATCATGGGAGCTGTTCCAACTCCCCTTATTTCATCAACTTGAACTCTCGTAATTGGTTCATTATAAGCAATAATTGCTAAAGTTTCAATCGCAGACGGAGATAAGGTATTCGCATCATCACTTTCAAGTAACTTGGTATAATACTCTTTATGTTCTTTTTTGGTTGTTAATTTAAAAGCATCTCCTAAAATACTAAGTCTAATTCCTCTAGTTTCTTTTTCATAATCACTTTTAAGTTCTAAAATTAAGTTTAAAACTTCTTCTTTTTTTATTCCTAAAATATCTATAAGTTCATTTAAAGTTGCCCCATCATCACCTACAACAAATAAAATTCCTTCTAAAACTCCTTTTAAGTTCATTCTACCACCTCTACTACAATATTTGAAAAATTATTTTCTTGCATAATTTTAAGTTCTCTTTTAGCTGACATTTCAAGAATTGCTAAGAAAGTTGCAATTACATAATCTTTAGTTTTAACCTCAAATAAATCAAAGAAATTAATTTTTTTATTTTTATGTAATTTTTCTCTAATACTTTTTATTTGGTCATCAACTGATATTTCTTTTTTAGTTACTTTGGTTGTAATTGGTTTTTCATCTTCTAATCTTTGTAAAAACTTTTTATAAGCTTCTACTAAGTCTTCCATAGTTAATTCACTTTTATATTCAATATTTTCTTTATATTCTAAAATACTAGTTGGACTTTTAGTCTTATAATTATTTCTTTCTTCTTCAAGTTCGCGAAATTTAGGAACCATATTTTTATATTTTTCATATTCTATTAATCTATTAACTAAATTTTCTTTAGGGTCTTCTTCCTCATCTTCCGCTTCATTTCCTGGTAATAACATTCGAGACTTTATTTCAATTAATTCCGAAGCCATAACTAAATAACTACTTGCAACATTTAAATTCATCTCTTCCATATGTCTTATATAATTTAAATATTCATCTATTATTATTTCTAATTTTATATCCAAAATATTCATTTTTTTCTTTTTAATTAAATGAAGTAATAAATCCATAGGTCCTTGAAAGTTATCTAGACTTATATCATACATCTATCATCACCTTTTTATATTATATCAAAAAAAAAGATATTATTCTAGTACTTGAAAATGATTTCCACTATCAAGATATAAAATACCTTTCTTTCCTTCTAAAACTTTTAATGCTTCATCATACTTATTAATATTATTAAGTCTTGTTGTTGTTATATAAACATAATTACCATCAGTCATATAAAATAAGAATAAATCTTTATCATATTGATTAGGTTCATATTTAACTTCGGATATTTGACTTAATATATCTTTATCTATTTTATCTAATTTTTTTAAAAAATCATCAAGTATTTTTTTATCAACTGAATTAATTAAAGTAGGTATACCAATTATTTGATTATCATTAGGAAGAGTTTTTAAATTAGATAAATAAACTATATTATCAAGGTCACTTTTTAAAAGTAAATTATATTCTTTAATTTTTATATTTATAGTACCAAATAAATCTTTTGTTACTTCTACACTATCTATATAAGAATTAACTTTAATTTTATTTTCCATACTAAAACTTGTATTTCTAAAAAGTTTAGGATAGTTTTCAATTCCAGCAAGTTCAATTATTTCTTGGTCTGATAAGAGATTGTTACCTTGAACATAAATATTTTTTATAGGCATTAAAAGAATATAAGTTATAAAACTTCCTATTAGTAATAAAATAATTAAAACTTTAAATATTTTCTTCTTTTTATTCTTTTTTCTTCGCATATTAATCATCCCAATTTACAAGTCTTTGTTCTACTCTTAATTTAATACCATATTCTTGATAAACTTTTTCTTTAATGAAATCAACTATTTCTTTGATATCTGATGCTGATGAGTTACCTGTATTAATAATAAAGTTAGCATGTTTTTTACTTATCATAGCACCACCTACTTGATAACCTTTTAAACCTAAATCTTCGATTAATTTACCTGCATACATTGAATCAGGATTTCTAAAGACTGAGCCTGCACTTGGATATTCAAGGGGTTGAGTTCTTTTTCTTTTTAGTTTTCTATCTTTGATAATATCTGCTAAAGTATCTTTATCTCCATGCCATAGTTTAAGAGTTACTTCTAAACAGATATAACCTTTATTATGTTGTAAGAAACTATCACGATAATCAAAATTCATTTCACTATTAGTTAATGTAATTATTTTTAAATCTGGAGTTAAGACTTTAACACTTTTGATGACACTTTTCATATCAGAGTTATAAGCACCAGCATTCATGAAAGTTGCTCCTCCAACGGTTCCTGGAATACCTGATGCAAATTCAAGACCTGCAAGTCCTTGTTTTGCAGTTTCAAGAGATAATTTAACTAAACTATAACCAGCTCCAACTGTTACAATGGTATCATCAATTGAATCAAATTCTAAATTATCAAACCTATCTAGTTTAATTATTATTCCATCATAAATATCATCACTAAAAAGAACATTACTTCCATTACCTAAAACAAAGTATTTAACATTATTTTCATTTATAATTTCCATAAGTTCAATTAACTTATCAATATTTTTTGGATAAACAATAGCCCGTACCATTCCTCCTACTTTATAAGTTGTATACTTTGTTAAAGAAGGATTAATTAAGATATCACCTATTTTTTTCTCCATTATTTCATTTATTATCTTTTCCATCTGCCTTACCTACCAATTCTAAAATTAATCGATATATCATATCACTACTAGAAGTATTTGCTAAACTTAAAGCTCCTTCATGCATTTCTTGATATAGTTTAGGAGAGTTTAATACTTTATCAATATCATTTAAAAGATTTGAAGCTTTAAAGTCTTTTTCTTCAAGTAGTAAACTTGCCTTAGCATTAACTAACTCCATCGCATTATAAAATTGATGGTTATTAGCAACATAAGGACTTGGTACTAAAATCGAGGGTAATCCAATTGCTGTTATTTCAGCAATCGTTGATGCACCTGCTCGAGTTATTATTAAATCACAAATTGGCAAAACTTGCAACATATTATTTAAAAAAGGTACGATTTTTACATTTTTTAGACTAAAATTCTTAAATTCTTCATAATAATTATTACCAGTTATTAATAAAACTTCATAATTTTTATCTTTAAATTTAGGAATTATTTCTTTTAATTCATTACTAATTGTCATTGAACCAAGAGAACCCATAACTATCATAACTAACTTAGAGTTATTAGAAAATCCTAATTCTTCTTTCTTAATTGGTTTAGCTTTAATTGCTTCACTACTTCTAGGATTACCTGTAAGGATAGCTTTATCTTTAAAATATTTTAAACTACTAGGAAGACTAACAGCAATTTTATCAGCATATTTAAAAAGCATGCGATTAGTTTTTCCAACAATTGAATTTTGTTCATGGATAAGAGTCTTAATTCCTAACTTCTTAGCATTATAGATAACCGGAAAAGTAATATATCCTCCTACTCCAATAACAATATCAGGATTAAATTTTTTAATTTCTTCCCTAATTTTCCCCATTGATTTTATTAGTAAGGCTATACTTTTTATCGATTTAAAGGGATTTTTACTTAATCCTTGCATATTAATACCTAAAAAAGGTATACCTTCATTTGGAATAATCTTACTTTCCATCCTATCTTTAGTTCCTATATAAAGAAATGTACTATCAGGTTCTTTTTCTTTAATCTTATTAATAATACTTAAAGCTGGATAAATATGACCACCAGTCCCACCAGCACTTATAATTACACGCATAATATCACCTTTTTACTTATTATACCATATTATATGAGAAGGTAAAAATAAATTTATTCTAAAACTGTAAAGTTCATGTGTAAAATGTAAAAGAAGTAGCTATTTACTACTTCTAATCTTCTTATATGTTAAGACACTATTAGGATTTAAATCTAATAATTTTTGTCTATTTAACATTTCTATTCCTTCTTCAATATCTATTTCACTTTCTAAAGAAACATCTATCTTCTTATCATCTCTTAAATATTCTTCAATAAACTTAATATTTTCATAAGTATTATGTTTATTAATTTCTAATATACATAAATCAATTGTTTCTTTATCTAGTTTTTTATTATTAATAATTAATTTTTCTAACATTAAAAGTAATTTTTTATTAGTAACAAACATAATCTTTTCACAATATTTAAATAAGTTATAATCATCTAAATCTGGATAATTATCTAATATTCTAAGTAAAACCCCAACTTGATTAATATTTATAAATCTTTTCATCATCATAAAGTATCCAGTTAAAAACATAGATGTTCTTAATCTTTTATTCTTAGCAAGTTCAACCATTCCAAGTTGTCCACATAAATTATCACAAGTTTCAAAATTATGTAAAATATCTAAAAATCTTGAATCATTAATTATATTAGTTTCTAATAAATCTCCATATAATATTCCAACTGCTTCATATTTAACAAAAGTTGCTTTAACTAATAAGTTATATTTATCTTCTTTAATGATATTACTAACTCTAATTAAAGTATTAGCTTGAAAATCTTTCTTAGTACTTTTTAATAACATAATAATATTATTGGAATAATTACTATCTAATCTAAATTCTTTATTATTAAGATTATTATTTATATATTTATCTAATGCTATATATTTATATTTTTCTTTTACTTTAAAGAAATCTTTTATAACTTTTAAATTATTATTACTTAAGATATTTTTATAATTTAATATTTTCATTAGAAAATCATACTTATAATCATCTTTAATATCTAAAACTATTTTAAATAAATCAATATCTTTTATCAATAAATTATCTACTTTATCTAAATAATTATTTACATATAATAATCTAATATTATCATGTTGTAATACTTCATTAATTAATGATAATATATTATCAGGATTAATATTTAATAATTTATTAATAACTACTAATTGTCCTTCATTATCTACTTTATTTAATAATTCTAATATATCTAAAATCTTATTATCATTTATAATATTAGGTATTTTAAATATTTCATTATATTCTTTTAAAGCATATTTATTTTTACTTTTAAGTATTTGTTTAATAATACTATTTTTAAATCTAGAAGCTTTTAATGCTATTCCTATTTTGGTAATAGTTATTAATTGGTCTTTATTAATAGATTTAACAATAGCATCTTCGATTAACATAGAATATTCTGAATATAAACTTAAATCTTTTAAATCTCCAAATATAAATAACTTAGAAAAAGCAATTAATTTATCTTCATATTTGGTTTTATTAAGAAAATCTAAAGCTTTGATTAATTCTGTTTCTTTAGTTATAATTCTTTTATTGTTAGTAAGAGTTATAATAAAGTCTCTTTCTATATCACTTTTAGAGTTAATTAAAGAATTAATAATAATATCAAAATTTCTATCATTAATATCTTTATTATATACTAAATCTACTATTTCATCTGTTTCTTTAGTATTTAATAATAATCTAGAAAATTTAACTATATATTCTTTATCTATTAAATTAGTATTAATTAATATATCTATAAGAATATTAGTGTTTATATTTCCTAATCTAGGTATTAAAAGATTAGTTATTTTAAGCAATTTATCTTGATAATAATTTATATTATTATTTTTTATATATATTTTATATAAAAAACTTAAGTAATAATTAAAATCATAATCATCTAATTTAACTATCTTTTCTAATAACCTTTCATCCATTTCTCTTATAAAAGAACTATTAATTAATTCTTCCTTAAAATTATTTTTAAATCTTGTTTCGTAAATTCTACCTATAAATTCATGAATTAAATTATTTTTCATACCAATATATCCCCCTTTTTGATATTGCATAGATTATATCACATAATTTATGATAAGTCAAGAAAAAAGCAAAAAGGACTATTTCTAATCCTTATTTATTTTGCATCATATTTAATAAATTAATTTTGAACATATCTTTTTCAGGATTAGCTTTACTTATCATAACACCTTTATAGGCAGTAAGTTCAGCTCTATGTCCTTCTTCAAGAATACCTTCTGGAGTAATATTAGTAAGTAAGACAATCTTTTTATCCTCATATACTGTGTAATGAAGACGAATTTCTCCATGAACTTTTACAAACATTTCATCTGTAGGTAATACTAGTTCATAATCTTTAGTTCCAGCCTTTTTATTCTCTGATACCATTTCACCTAAAAATTCACCATTTCTAATTTTTGGATAAAAATCAAAAGTTAATTTCTTATAAGCAAGCATATTATACTTTCTTACAGACCTTTCTTTCTTTCTAAAATCATTCTCATTTTGGTATTCAAATATATAACTTTGTTTCATATAATTCAACCCCCAACCCTAATTTTTTATATTCTTGATAAATATACCCTACTTACCAAGTTCGTATAGATTATACTACAAAACTAAAAAAAAGTCAAACTTTTTTGTGACTTTCCTCTCTTTTTTGTACCAATGACGCAATTTTAGAAAGATATACAAGGTATTTATTAATATTATAACAATCTAAATAAGTATTTTTAGTAAATTCTATTCTCTTAGGAATTGCTAATCTTATTAAGAAAAACAAGTATTCATTTTCAGTAATTGCTATTTCTTTTTGATATTCTCTTATTAAATATTCTAAATCTAAATCATAATATTCTTCTTGATATATTTTAACTAAATCTAAAACAGGCATATCTATTTTAGCTTTATCCCAACTAACTAAATATTCATTATCATTTACTAATAAATGGTCTAAACTTAAGTTATTATGAATCATACTATATCTTAAAGTTTTCTTTTCTTTTAAAAAGTTATACCAATTATTAATTTCTACTTTAACAAATGTTAATAGATAGTAAAATAAATCCATATTAGAAACTAATAAATATTCAGCAGGTGACATAAAAACAATTGTATCTATATAATTATTTAAATCTTCATAGTATTTCAGTAAATAAGTAACTTCACTTGTAATACTTTCATAAATTTCTTTAATTTTATCAATATCTACTTCTTTATTAAATAAAGTCTTTCGATGTAAAATACCACTTAAATGTATTAAATCATTTAATTTTTGTTCTTTTGGAATATCATGAGAATCTATATATTCTTCTAAATTATAATTAGCTTTATCATCATTTAAATATCTAGGAAAATTATGAAAATCTCTGGTTTCTAAATATTCATAGATAGGATAATTATTTGTATTTTCTTTATAAACAAATTTCTTATTATCAGATTCTACTATCCAAACTTTACCTATTTTTTTTAAAGATTTAGCTTTTATATCATTGTTTCTTAAAACATTTTTTAATCTATTCATCACTACTAGGTATAATTATTTTACTACCAACACTTATATTATCTAAATCATTATAATCACTTAAAATTTCTTTATTAGTATTAAATTTATCATAGATTATATCTAAAGTATCATCTTCTTTAACAGTATAAACTCTATATATAGAATATTCTTTTTCATTACTCATATTTTCAAGTATTTCATCTTCAAAAGTTCCTTCTTCTTGATTATTATTAATTGTTATTTCATTATTAATAGCTACGTTATCACTACCAATAGCTAAATTAGATAATTCTGTATCAATATCATTTAAAATATCTTTGATATCTTTATCATCATTATTTTTACTATCATCTCTATCATCACTTACTGATACCTCAATTGTTTCAATTGGGTCTTCCTTAATATCTAAATCATCTAACATAACACTTATGTTAACTTTTAATTTTTCTTCATTTATTATTTCATAAGAAAAATCATCTATACTAACTAAGCAATTAGTGGTGTCATATTTAGAATCAATTGTTATATCAACTGGAATATTATATTTAAATTCTTCTTCAATTTGACTTCCTTCAAGTAGTTTATAAGTTCCACTTATAATAAATTCTCCTGAAACAACTTCATTATCTAACTTTAAAGTATTATCAAGAGCTATTGAAGTAATTTCTCCTATCTTTGTTTTAAACATTAAATCTTTTGTAAATGGTACTATTTTTTTCATATATTTCATCTCCCATTTAACTTTATGCAAGATTTTTATTTTTATAACTAATTTAGCGAATTATAATAGTTATCATGTCCACATCTATGGAAGAACTAACTTGAATTAGTATTTTAATTCATGTTATTTCTTTATTTATGGCTGAGTAGTAACTAAAGGTTACTATTCACAGCCTATAAATGAAAAAAGGTAATTTTTTGAAAAAAGTTATCTTTTTTTCTTGACAAATTTTGTA